>NZ_LR743507.1:5442500-5589872 GCF_902712855.1 Variovorax paradoxus | reverse complement strand
ACGAAGCGCCGAAGGCCTTCTTCGAAGGCTTGCGCCTGCCATGAGCGCCGGTCGCCGGCCCTGGCGGCGATGGCCCGCTGCGGGTTCGACAGCCGGCGTGCGGCGCGGCGCAGGCACCACAGTTCGTGCCGGCCTGTCCCTTTCAGGGGGTTGCCGCGTTGTGTCACATATCTACTTCCCCTGGACGCCCCCGCATAATCGGCGCGTCGTCCTCCGTCCCGCATGAACAGCATCCTCATCATCGCCCACTCACCGTTCGCACATGCGCTGCGGCAGTGCGCGCTGCATGTGTTTCCCGATTGCGAGCAGGTCATCGTCGCGCTCGACGTGCTGCCCAATGTGTCGCCCGAAGAAACGCTGGCGGCGGCGCGCATCACGCTCGACCAGCAGCTGCGCGCGCCCCGCTCGCAGGTGCTGGTGCTGGCCGACGTGTTCGGTGCCACGCCCTGCAACGTGGCGCAGAAACTGGTGGACGGCGTCCGTTCGCGGCTGGTGGCGGGGGTCAATCTCCCGATGCTGCTGCGCGCAGTGACCTACCGGCACGAACCGCTCGACACACTGGTGCAGCGCGCCCTCACGGGCGGCACCGCGGGTGTCATGCAGGTGGCGGTCGCGGCTCCACAGAACCAGGCGAAAAGAAAGCACAGTGATCAAGAAATCCGTGACCATCAGCAATAAGCTGGGCCTGCACGCACGCGCATCGGCCAAGCTGACCAAGCTCGCAGGCAGCTTTCCCTGCGACGTGTGGCTCTCGCGCGGCGACCGCCGCATCAATGCCAAGAGCATCATGGGCGTGATGATGCTGGCCGCCGGCCTCGGCTCCACCGTCGAGCTCGAAACCAACGGCCCGCAGGAAGAAGAAGCGATGAACGCCATCGTCCAGCTCATGGACGACAAGTTCGGCGAAGGCGAATGAGATGGCCGATCCCCAGGCTTTTTCACTTCGCGTGAACGCCAACCCCTTGCCTGGGGCAATGCCGGTCGGCCGGCAAAGCCGGTTCGACGGCATCCTGCGAACGCGCTTGCGCTGCGCGTTCGCGTCGGTCACAGTGGCGACGAGGGCCAGGACATGACTTTCGCAGTCCACGGCCTTCCCGTTGCCCGTGGCATTGCCATCGGGCGCGCGGTGCTGGTGGTGTCGAGCCGCATCGACGTCGCCCACTACTTCATCAAGCCCGAAGAGATCGAGACCGAGATCGACCGCGTGCGCACCGCGCGCAACGCGGTGGCCGAGGAGCTGGCCAAGCTGCAGGCCAACGTGGCACTGATGGGGCCGAACGACGCGCCGCACGAGTTGGCTGCGCTGCTCGAGGTGCACCAGATGCTGCTGCAGGACGAGGCCCTGAGCGGCGGCGTGAAGCACTGGATCAGCGAGCGGCTCTACAACGCCGAATGGGCGCTGACCACGCAGCTCGAGATCATCGCGCGCCAGTTCGACGAGATGGAAGACGCCTACCTGCGCGAGCGCAAGGCCGACCTCGAGCAGGTGGTCGAGCGCCTGCTGCACCGCATGAAGGGCACGGCCGCCGTGCTCGCACCGAGCCCGCCGCGCCGCAAGCGCGCTGCCGCCTCGGACGACGACGGCGACAACGACGATCCCACCGCGGGCGACGGCATCGACGTGCCGCTGGTGCTCATCGCGCACGATCTCTCGCCCGCCGACATGCTGCAGTTCAAGAAGAGCGTGTTCGCCGGCTTCGTGACCGACGTGGGCGGTCGCACCTCGCACACCGCCATCGTGGCGCGCAGCATGGACATTCCGGCCGTGGTGGGGGCGCGCACCGCGAGCCAGCTGGTGCGTCAGGACGACTGGGTCATCATCGACGGCGATGCCGGCGTGGTGATCGTCGATCCGTCCCCGATCATCCTGGCCGAATACGGCTTCAAGCAGCGCCAGGGCGACCTCGAACGCGGCCGGCTCGCACGGCTGCGCCACAAGCCGGCCGTGACGCTCGACGGCGAGCGCGTCGAGCTGCTGGCCAACATCGAGATGCCGGAAGACACCGCGGGTGCCGTGAAGGCCGGCGCCGTGGGCGTGGGCCTGTTCCGCAGCGAATTCCTGTTCATGGGCCGCGAGTCGTCCATCCGCCAGACGCGGCTGCCCGACGAGGAAGAGCAGTACGAGGCCTACAAGCGCGCAGTCGAGGGCATGCAGGGCATGCCCGTGACCATCCGCACCATCGACGTGGGCGCCGACAAGCCGCTGGACAGCATGTCGGCGAACAAGCAGGAGCACCTGAACCCCGCGCTCGGCCTGCGCGCCATCCGCTGGAGCCTGGCCGACCCGGCCATGTTCCTCACGCAGCTGCGCGCCATTCTTCGCGCCGCCGCGCACGGCGAGATCCACCTGCTGATACCCATGCTCGCGCACGCGAGCGAGATCCGCCAGACGCTGTCGCTGATCGACTTCGCGCGCACCGAGCTCGACAACCGCGGCGCGGTCTACGGCCAGGTCAAGCTCGGCGCCATGATCGAGATCCCGGCGGCCGCGCTGACGCTGCGCATCTTCCTGAAGCACTTCGACTTTCTGTCGATCGGCACCAACGACCTGATCCAGTACACCCTGGCCATCGACCGCGCCGACGAATCGGTGGCCCACCTGTACGACCCGGCGCATCCGGCCGTGCTGCGTCTCGTGGCCGACACCATCGCCGAGTGCCGCCGCCAGGGCAAAGGCGTGTCCGTGTGCGGCGAAATGGCCGGCGACGTCGCCTTCACGCGCCTCCTGCTGGGCCTCGGCCTGCGCAGCTTCTCGATGCACCCGTCGCGCATCCTCGCCGTCAAGCAGGAAGTGCTGCGCGCCGACACCGGCAAGCTCGAGGCCTGGGCGAAGGGCGTCCTCGAGTCCGACGACCCCGCCGCCACGCTGGCCGGCTGAGGCCGCGCATTCCTTCGCGAAACACCGCGGAACCGGCTTTGCCGGGCCGCGGGAGTTGCCCCCGGCGGGGGAGAAGCGACACGCAGTGCGCGCATCCTGGGGGCGAGCCAGGAACACCGCGGAACCGGCTTTGCCGGGCCGCAGGAGTTGCCCCCGGCAGGGGGAAGGAGAAGCGACACGAAGTGCGCGCATCCTGGGGGCGAGCCCAAGAACACCGCGGAACCGGCTTTGCCGGGCCGCAGGAGTTGCCCCCGGCAGGGGGAAGGAGAAGCGACACGAAGTGCGCGCATCCTGGGGGCGAGCCAGGAACACCGCGGAACCGGCTTTGCCGGGCCGCAGGAGTTGCCCCCGGCAGGGGGAAGGAGTAGCGACACGAAGTGCGCGAAGCCTGGGGTCGAGCCAAGCCACCCGAAATAAAACGATACATGCCGCAACCGCGGTGAAAGGACTCGCGGGCGCCCCGCAAGCACGATCAGGCCTTCTCTTCCAACCCTGAAAGAAAGGCCTGCATCATGAAGTTCGTCTCCACCTCCGTCTCGTTCTCCCAGATCATCGCCATCAGCTCGTTCGCCATGCTCGCCGCCGGCGGAGCCAAGGCCGAGAGCTACGACGGCGTGCAATCCGCGGTGTCGGCCAAGAGCCGCGCCGAAGTCAACGCCGAAGCCATGCGTACCGCATCGGCGCCCAACCAGAACGTGGTGCGAGGCTCGCGCGGCCCCGAGACCGTGGCGGTGTCGATGGAACGCGAGCGCGTCGTCGCCGAGGCGGTGCGCGCCGCGGCCGCACCCGACCAGAACGTGTCGTCCGGCTCGCGCGTGAACAGCAAGGTCATCTCGACCATGCAGAACCCCGTTGACGCGCGCGCCTCGGCCGCCAACGCCAAGAGCAGCCGCCTGTAAGCCCGTAAGCGGCAGGCAGGACTCCTTCAACAACCAAGCCCCTCCCTCTCTGTCGGGGACACCATGAAACCGGCTTCGCCGGGCCATCGGTGCCGCCCCTGGCAGGGGGTGGCGTAGCGACACGAAGTGCGCGAAACCTGGGGCGAGCCAAGGACATCATCATGAAACACTGGATCAAACGCACTCTCTTCGGATTCGCTGGCGCTGCGATGGTGGCCGGCAGCATCGCCGGCTGTGCCGGGCACCGCCACGGCTGGGGAAGCGGCGACAGCGCGGAGTTCCGCGCGAAGATGGTCGAGCGGGTCGGCAGCAGGCTCGAGCTCGACGCCAACCAGAAGCAGAAGCTCACCGTGCTCGCCGAGAAGCTGCAGGCGCAGCGCGCGGCGATGCGCGGCGCGGGCGGCTCGGGCGATCCGCGCTCGCAGTTCAAGGCACTGTTCGCGGGCAACAAGCTCGACCAGGCCGGCGCAACGCGCCTGATCGAAGAGAAGACCATCGCGGTGCGCAACGGCAGCCCTGAAATCATCGCTGCGGCTGCGGACTTCTACGACAACCTGAACGCCGCCCAGCAGCAGAAGGTGCGCGACTTCATGGAGCGCGGTGGCCGCCGCTGGAGCTGACATGCGCTCGCCCCCCGTCTCCGCGCACTTCGTGGCGCTTCGCCAACCGCTTCCCCGGGGGCGGGACCAGTGGCCCGGCGAAGCCGGCTCCACAGTGCCCCAGGCACAGAGCGTCGGGGCAGCGGGCGGCGTTCGCGCGCTGCTGCGCATCGAAGGCGCCGCGGTGTTCGCCGTGGCGCTGGCCGCCTACGCGCAGTTCGGCGCCGGCTGGGGCACGTTCGCGCTCTGGCTGCTGGTGCCCGATCTCTCGCTGCTGGGCTACCTCGCGGGGCCACGCGTGGGTGCGCTGCTCTACAACGCGGCGCATTCGTACGCGGGCCCCGTGCTGCTGCTGGCGCTCGGCCTGTTCGCGGCCATGCCGTGGGCGGTGGCTGGCAGCCTGATCTGGCTGGTCCACATCGGCCTGGACCGCGCGCTGGGCTACGGGCTGAAGTACGCCGCGGGCTTTGCCTTCACGCACCTGGGGCGCATCGGAAAGGCCGATCCATGGTGAACGGCACGGACCGGTTGCCCGACACGCGGGTGGCGCGCAACGCCCGCATTGCACGCGCCTGGATGCTCGCCGAAGCGCTCTCGCTCGGCATGGCATCGGCGGTGCACGCCGGGCGCATCGTGCTCGGCCACGCGCATCTGCACGCCCGCGTGGCCGAATCGGTGATTGCCACGGTGCTGGTGCTCGCCACGGTCGAGACCTGGCTGCGCCCCGGCGACGCGCGCCGCGCCGCCATCTTCGGCCAGGGCTTTGCGCTGCTGGGCACGCTCGTCGGGTTGGGCACCATCATCGCGGGCATCGGCCCGCGCACCGTCCCCGACGTGATCTATCACGCGTTGCTGCTGTCGCTCCTGGCGACGGGTCTGACCTGGGCGGTGCGATGCCGGCAGGTCTGATGGTCAGCGAAGTCATCCGCCATTTCCTTGCCAGGAGGCACAATCCCGCCATGCCGCGCATCCTGCTGATCGACGACGACGAACATCTCGCCGCGCCGCTGACCACCTACTTCGCCCGCTTCGGCTGCACGCTCGACAGCGCGGTGCGTCCAAGCGAAGGCCTCGCCAAGCTGCGCGAGGGCTCCTACGACGCGGCGATCCTCGACGTGATGCTGCCCGAGATGGACGGCTTCGCGCTGTGCCGCGAGATCCGCAAGGACAGCGACATCCCCATCGTGATGCTCACCGCGCGCGGCGAAGTCATGGACCGCGTGGTCGGGCTGGAGCTTGGCGCCGACGACTACGTGCCCAAGCCCTTCGAGCCGCGCGAACTGGTGGCGCGCGTGCAGACCATCCTGCGCCGGCAGCGCAGTGTGCCTGCGGCTGCCGTGGCGAGCAGCCAGCAGCGTGTGTTCGACGGCCTGTCGATCGACCTCGACCGTCGCCAGGTGCTGCGCCACGGCGAGCGCGTGGAGCTCACAGGCACCGAGTTCGAACTGCTGGCGCTGCTGGCGGGCGAGCCCGGCAAGGTCTTCAGCCGCGACGACATCCTCAACCGGCTGCGCGGCCACGAGGCCGAGCTCTACACGCGCGCCGTCGACATCGTCGTGAGCCGCCTGCGCAAGAAGCTGGAGCCGCTGGACTGCATCAAGACGCTGCGCAATGCGGGCTACGCATTGGCCGTGGCACGCAGCGAACCCGCATGAGCTTCGATCGCAAGGAGCATCGCGCGGCGATGCGCGAGATGCGGCGGCGCCTTGCGTGCCACGAGGACATCTCGCGCGAGGAATGGCGCACCCAGTGGCATGCCCGCTGGAACGAGAAGGTGCAGGGCAAGCGCCGGTGGCGGCGCTCGCTTCGCGTGCGGCTGGTGCTGATGTTCGTGATGCTCGCGCTGGTGATGGCGGCGGTGTTCATGGGCGGCATGAAGAAGTCGTTCTCCACCGGCTGGGCCGAGGCCGCCAAGCCCATGCTCACCGACTACACCGACCGGCTGGTCGCAGAGATCGGCACGCCGCCCGACGTGTCGCGCGCGCAGGCGCTGGTGGCGCGGTTGCCCATCACCATCCGCATCGTCGGCCCCACGGTGAACTGGGACTCCAACCCCGGCGGCGCCAACGGCCCCGGCGGCTGGATGCACGACCGCGACGACGTGTTCGGGGGCGACAAGTGGTTCATCCGCAGCACGGCCGACGGGCACCGGGTCATCTTCGGCTGGGCGCCCAAGCTGTGGCAGCTCGCGCCGCGCATCATCGGCTGGGCGACGCTCGGCCTGCTGCTGTCGTGCGTGCTGCTGGCCTATGCCTACGTAAGCCGGCTGCTTCGGCCGCTGATCGACATCCGCGAAGGCGCGCAGCGCTTCGGTCGCGGCGAGTTCACGCAGCCGATTCCCGTGCGCCGCAACGACGACCTGGGCGACCTCGCGCAACGCATCAACACCATGGCCGACGACATCCAGGCCATGCTCGACGCCAAGCGCGGCCTGCTGCTGGCGCTGAGCCACGAACTGCGCTCTCCGCTCACGCGCGCGCGGCTCAACGCCGAACTGCTGCCGGCCACGCCCGACGGCCAGGCCGAGCGCGAGGCGCTGCTGCGCGACCTGAACGAGATGCGCGACCTCATCAGCGACCTGCTCGAAAGCGAACGCCTCGCGAGCCCGCATGTGGCGCTGATGCGCGAACCGGTCGACCTGGCGGCGCTGGTGCGTGAGATCGTGGCCGAGATGCCCGGCGCCGGGCAGGTGCACCTCGACCTGGCCGAAGGCCTGCCGCCGCACGGCGTCGACCGCATGCGCATCCGCCTGCTGGTGCGCAACCTGCTCGACAACGCGCTGCGCTACAGCGCCGACGCGCCGCGCCCGCCCTGCGTGTCGCTGCGCGCGGTGCTCGACGGCACGCGGCAGGGCGTGGAGATCGAGGTGCGCGACCATGGCCCCGGCGTGGACGAGGAGCAGCTCGAGCGGCTCACCGAGCCCTTCTACCGCACGGACGGCGCCCGCGCGCGCGCCACCGGCGGCGTCGGCCTGGGCATGTACCTGTGCCGGCTGATCGCCGAGGCGCACGGCGGCGAGCTGACGGTGCGCAACGCCGGGCCCGGGCTGCAGATCATCGTGCGGCTGGCTTGAGCCATGGGGCCGCTTGCGGCCCCATGCATCCACTGGCCGCTCGCGGTCCTTCGCATCCACTGGCCGCCCGCGGCCCCTAGCGCCCGCTGGCCGCGCTGTCGCCTGCGCTACCAGCCGGGCCGCGGCCCGCGGCTACGATGCGCCTCCGTGCCAGCCGGCACGTTCCGGCATCCAAGGTCAAGGAGACAACACCGTGAGCAGTTCGATCACCAACCACCAGGTCCGCCTCGCCAAGCGCCCCGAGGGCACCGCCACGCGCGAGAACTGGAAGTTCACCACGGAGCCCGTCGGCGAGCCTGCCGAAGGCGGTGTGCTGGTCAAGACGCTGTCGCTGTCGCTCGACCCCGCCATGCGCGGCTGGCTCAACGACGCCAAGAGCTACATCCCTCCCGTGGGCATCGACGAAGTGATGCGCGCCGGCGGCATCGGCCGCGTGGTCGCCTCGAAGAACCCCAAGTTCGCCGTGGGCGACACGGTCTACGGCACGCTCGGCGTGCAGGAATACATCCTCGTTGCGCAGGAAGACCTGAAGCGCAACGGCCTGGTGAAGGTCGACCTGAGCGTCGGCACCATCGGCCAGTGGCTCAACGTGCTCGGCATGCCTGGCATGACCGGCTACTTCGGCCTGATGGACGTGGGCCAGCCCAAGCCGGGCGAAACGGTGGTGGTGTCCGGCGCGGCGGGCGCCGTGGGGCAGACGGTGGGGCAGCTCGCGAAGATCAAGGGCTGCCGCGTGGTCGGCATCGCCGGCGGCGCCGCCAAGTGCGACTGGGTGGTGAAGGAGCTGGGCTTCGACGCCTGCATCGACTACAAGTCGGGCGAAGGCGCGGTGCGCGCGGGCCTGAAGGAGCACTGCCCGAAGGGCGTGGACGTGTACTTCGACAACGTCGGCGGCGAGATCCTCGACCACGTCCTGGCCAAGCTGGCGCGCAAGGCTCGCATCATCATCTGCGGCGCCATCAGCCAGTACAACAACGCCAACAGCATGCCTGCCGCCGGCCCGCGCAACTACCTGAGCCTGCTGGTGAACCGCGCACGCATGGAAGGCATCGTGGTGTTCGACTACGCCGACAGGTACCACATCGCCATCGCGGAGATGGCCGGCTATCTGAAGGACGGCCGCATGAAGAGCAAGGAGGACGTGGTCAAGGGCCTGGACACCTTCCCCGAGTCGCTCAACAAGCTCTTCGCGGGCGAGAACTTCGGCAAGCTGGTGTTGCAGGTGGCTGAAACGGCGTGACGGCATGTCAACTTGCGTGTTAATTTCACGCTTCTTTGAGCGCTAATGTCAACTACGGTTAATTGACGGCAACAGGTCGTCATCTTGCGTCATTGGGTGCATAGACTGCGCGCCTGCCTTGAAACAGCAGGCCGTCATTCTGTACATCAACCCAGAGAACGCAAGAAATGAAGAAGTTTGTAGTTGCCCGGCTCGCAATTCTGGCCGCCGCAGGCGCGCTGTCCCAAAGTGCTTTTGCCGCCGACGGCACCATCAATTTCACCGGCGAGATCGTCGACGCGCCCTGCTCGATTTCCGCCACCAGCCAGAACATGGTCGTGCCCCTGGGCAAGGTCTCGAGGACGACTTTCGACGGCTCCACTGCCGGCACGGCGGTGCCCGGCAAGAAGGCCACCCCCGCCAAGTTCAAGATCGACCTGCTTGGCTGCGGTGCGAGCGCCAAGGGCGCGATCGTGACCTTCTCCGGCACCGCCGACTCCGACGACGCGACGAGCCTTCGCGTCGCCAATGCCGGCCAGGTGAGCGTGGGCGCGGCCTCGGGCGTTGCCATCGAAATCGGCGATTCCGCCGGCACCAAGATCCCGCTGGGTTCGGCATCGGGTGAATACGTGCTGGGCCTCGGCGACAACTCGCTGAACTTCCAGGCGGCCTACGTCGCCACCAGGACGACAGTGACGCCGGGTCCGGCCAACTCGGTCGCGCAGTTCACCGTCGCCTACAAGTAAGCAGCTTCGCGCGGCATCTCGGCCCGACGCTTCGCGCGGCCCGACGATGCCGCCGATGCCAGGCGCCGCGTCCGGACCACATTCCGCCTGCGCCCGCCTTCCTTCGCTCCCGAATTTTTCCGCCGGCGCACCCCCACGCGCTGCCGTGCCGGGGTACGCGTCTTCACGCGTTTCGCCCCGGGCGAGGACTTCTTTTTCTATGTGCACCAACACCCGCTTCCGATGGGCCATCGCCATCCTGCTGACGCTGGCACTGCAGTGGCCTGCCGGCGCGGGCGTGATGCTCGGCGGCACCCGCGTGATCCTCGGCGAAAAGGACCGCGAAGCCTCCATTCCGGTGAAGAACACCGGCGTCTCGCCCTACGTGGTCCAAGCCTGGATCGATGCCGGCGAAGGGCAGAACAAGACCCCGCTGCTGGTCACGCCGCCGTTGTCGCGGCTCGACCCGGGCATGGAGAACATCCTTCGCATCATGCGCACGGCCGGCGACCTGCCGGCGGACCGTGAATCGGTGTTCTGGCTCAACGTCAAGGAGATTCCCGAGAGGTCGAAGGAGGAGAACGTGCTGCAGATCGCGGTGCGCAGCCGCATCAAGGTTTTCTACCGGCCTTCGGGACTGCAAGGCAAGCCAGATGAATCGCGCGCCAGGCTCAAGTGGGCGGTGAGCGCCGGCGCGCAAGGCAAGGGCGCTGTGCTGCGCATCGCCAACCCCACGGCCTATCACGTGACCTTCACCGCGCTGAACGTCAACGACGGCCAGCAGCTCATCAATGCAGACATGATCCCCGCCTTCGGCGAGAGCGCCTACCCGCTGAGCGAGATGAAGGCGCCGCAGGCGGTTCAGGTCGGCTACACCACGCTCAACGACTACGGCGGCGAGACGCCCCAGGAGCGCGTGCGGGTTCCAGCAGCCGCCGAGCCCGCGGCGGTGACGGTCGAGATCGTTCCTCCTCCGCCTGCCGATGGCGCTGCGCGCTGAGGCGATCGGCATGCGCCATCGTCCGTTCGCCGTGGCTCGCGCGCAGTTCCGGCCGACGCTGTGCGCGTCTTTGCTGGTCGCGCTGTGCGCGGCCGGCCACGCCCGGCAGCAGACGGCGCAGCAACATGTCGCCGCCTCCGACTTCAACGAGGATTTCCTGAACATCGGCGGCAACCAGCCCCACGCGGACCTTTCGCTCTTTTCCTTCGGCAACCGGGTGCTGGCGGGCAGCCACATGGTCGACGTGTCGCTGAACGATCGCTCGACCGGCCAGACCGAGATCCGCTTCGTCCAGAAGGAGGGCAAGAACGACGCCGAGGCCTGCATCGCTCGCGGCATGCTGGACGACTGGGGCGTCAACGTGGCGGTGTTCCCGGCGCTCGCGAGCCTCGGGCAGGACGCCTGCGTCGACCTGTCGGCAATCAGCCCCGAAGCCAGGTACAGCTACGACGCGGGCAAGCAGCGCCTCCATGTCAGCATTCCGCAGGCGGCGCTGAAGCGCTCGGCGCGCGGCGCGGTCGGTCCCGAGAAGTGGAACAAGGGCATCACCGCCGGCATGCTCGACTACCAGCTCAACTTTGCCCGCTACAGCGGCGACACGTACCGCAAGGACGTGAATCCCTTCGCCACGCCGCAGAGCGTGTTCGACGGCAACCCCTTCGCGCCGGAGGCCAAGGCCTTGCAGCGCAACACGCTCTTCGCGGGCCTGCGCGTCGGCTTCAACCACGACGACTGGCGCTTCCTTCATTTCTCCACCTACAAACGCGGCATCGACGGCCGGAGCCGCTGGGAGGGCGTCAGCACCTATGCGCAGCGCAACATCGCCGCGATCGGCGGGCAACTCCTGATCGGCGACGGCAACACGCCGGGCAACTTCTTCGACAGCGTGCCGTTTCGCGGCGCGCAGCTCGCGTCCGACGACGCAATGCTGCCCGACAGCCAGCAGGGCTACGCGCCCACGGTGCGCGGCGTGGCGCAGACCAATGCGCGCGTGACGGTGCGGCAGAACGGGTACGTGATCTACAGCACGTTCGTGGCGCCCGGCCCGTTCGTGATCGACGATCTCTATCCGACCGCCTCCAGCGGCGACATCGAGGTGACCATCACCGAGGCCGACGGCCGTGAGACCCGGTACACGCAGGCCTTCTCCGCGGTCCCCACGCTGCTGCGCGAAGGCGCGTGGCGCTACTCGGCCACCGTGGGCAAGTACCGGAACACCCATGCGGGCGCCAACACAGGCGGCAGCCGCTCCAGGCTGGCGCAACCCGTCTTTCTACAGGCGACGCTGGCGCGCGGACTGGGCGCGGAATTCACGCTCTACGGTGGCGTCCTGGCGGCCAATACCTACCAGTCGGTGCTGGTGGGCATGGGCAAGAACATGAAGGACTTCGGCGCGGTGTCGGTCGACCTCTCTGCCGCGCGCACGACCGACCGCACCGCGTTCAACGGCGAGCGCGACTTCAGCGGACAGTCGCTGCGCTTTCTCTACTCCAAGGCGATGCTTTCGACGGGCACCAACTTCCGCGTGGCGGGCTACCGCTACTCGACCAGCGGCTTTCGCACCTTCCAGGAAGCGGTGCATATGCAAGACCTGCTGCCGTTCGAAGCCTTCAACAGCCGCCGCAACGAGGTCCGCTTCGAGGTCTCGCAGCAGATCAAGGACCGGGGCAGCGTCTTCGTCTCGGCCCGCCAGCAGAGCTATTGGGGCACGAGTGCGAAGGACAGGCTGGTGCAGGTCGGCTACTCGGGCAACCACGGGCGGTTCGGCTACAGCGTCCACTACAACCGCAGCACCAGTCTGAACCGCACGCCGGTGCGTCAGTTGATGTTCACCCTGGCCATTCCCCTGGGCGACACCCGCGCGAGTGCGCAGTACGCCGTCAACCGCAACAGCGCGGGTCGCCTCAGCCAGCAGGCCAGCGTGTACGGCGCGGCCTTCGACGACAGCCGCCTGACGTACAACGTGACGGCCAGCGACTCGAACCAGGGCGGCGGCAGCAGCGGCAGCGCGAGCGCCAGCTACCTGTCGTCGGCGGGCCGGCTGGACGTGGGGCATTCGCAGGGCCGCCGCTACGGGCAGAGCACCTTCGGCGTGGCTGGCGGCGTGCTGTTCCATGGCGACGGCATCACCCTGTCGCAGCCGCTGGGCGAGACCGTGGCGCTGGTGCAGGCGCCGATGGCGCAGGGCGTGGGCTTCGAATCGCAAGCCGGTGTGTCGACCGACAGTGCCGGCAACGCCGTCATTCCCAATCTCACGCCGTACCGGCTGAACCGGCTGGCGCTGCGCACGGGTGATCTCGGCGACACAGTGGAAGTGAAGAACGCCGCCATCGAACTCGTGCCCACCCGCGGCGCTGTGGTGGTCGCGAAATTCGAGACCTCGGTGGGCTTCCGCCTTTTGATGGTGCTCACCGACCGGAAGGGCCGCGCACTGCCGCTGGGCTCGAAGATCGAGAACGAGGCGGGCCAGGAGGTCGGCATCGTCGGCCCCGACGGTCAATCCTTCGTGACCGGCGCGGGCAACAGTGGGCGGCTGACCGTGCGCTGGGGCCTAGGCCAGGCCGACCGCTGCATCGTGCCGTACAGCCTGCCCGACGAAAAGAACCCGCCGCCGATCCGCGAGCTCGACGGCCAATGCGCCGCCATCGAGCCGGAAGGCGCCCGACCCAAGGGAGCCGAATGAGCCGAAGCCAGCCTTCCCGCGCGATGGAGATCGCGCGCCTCACCCTCCCCATCGCCGCGCTGCTGCTCGGCGCGCAGGCCGCACGGGCTGCGTGCCATGTGACGCCGGGATACGTCGAGAAGACTGTCAACATGGCAATGGGACGGGTCGTCATTCCGAACGATGCCGCGGTCGGCGCCCTGATCAAGAGCCAGCTCTTCCCGCTGTCACTGGCCGGCAGCACCAACAAGCCATGGACCTGCTCGGGCGGGGGCCTTGTGAAGGGCGTGATCCTGCAGGGCGCTCCTGTTGCCGGCTACAACAGCGTCTACACCACCAACGTGCCTGGCGTCGGTATCCGGCTGTCGCGCTATTTCACCTCGACCGAGGTCAGCTACTACCCGCACGACCGCTCGACCACCGCCGACTTCGGCGACTTCAATGCGGACTCGCGATTCCAGGTGGAGCTGTTCAAGATCGCGGCCGTGACAGGCAACGGTCCGCTGTCGCAGGGCACCTACACGCAGTACTACAGCCTGGCAGACGGCAGGTCGGTGCTCACGACGAACCTGCTGGGCGAGGGCATCACCATCCTCACGCCTTCTTGCTCGGTGGACGTGGGCTCGCGCAACATATCGGTGGAATTCGGCAAGGTGCCGCAGGGCAACTTCAAAGGCAGGGGCTCGACCACGGGCGACCGCAAGTTCAACATCAAGCTCAACTGCAAGGCCGGACAGAACGCGCAGAACACCGTCTATCTGCGCATGGATGCCGCGCCGGACCCGTCGAACGAGCAGGGAGTGCTGAGGATCACGCAGGCCGGCACCGGCACTGCGACCGGCGTCGGCATCCAGGTGGTGGACATGCAGAGCCTGCCGGTCAAGTTCGGAGACAACATGCGCATCGGGCCGTCGAAGGACGGCGACTACGTGCTGTCTTACACCGCGCGGTACTACCAGAATGCCGACAAGGTGACACCGGGGCGCGCGGATGGCACCGCCACCTTCACGCTCGACTACAAGTAGCAGTCGAACCTGTGGCCGGGGCTCGAGCGAGGCCCGTGGGGCGCTTCAGCTTCCTTCAGGGCGCATGGGAATGTCGCCCATCGCCTCGTCGTCGCGCAGGTTGTGCGCGGCCTTCAGCAGTTCGATCGACAGGCCGTCGCTCTGGCCGGCGAAGCCCTTGGCGACGCCCTCGAGCACGGTCGACAGCCCCGCCTGGCCGTCGGCGCGGGCGTCCATGCTCACGTTCAGCACCCGTGCCGCCATCTGGCGGTAGGTGACGGCACCGGCGCTTTCGAGCGCGGCTACCAGGTCGAGATAGAGCGCCAGGTTCAGGTCGAACACCAGCTTGGGCGTGATTGCGAAGTCCTCGTTCTTGTTCTTTTCGTCCATGGGGGTGGCTCCTTTGGTTCCTGAGCCTCCACTCTAGCCACAAAAAAGCGCCGGGCTCGTCGGATACAGCCTGATTCAGCGCGCGCGGGTGCCCATGACTGCGGCCGAAACGATGAGCCAGGCCGCCAGCACGATGGTCCAGGTCAGGGGCCGGCCGGTCACGAGCAGCAGCAGCGCCGTCGAGCCGAGCGGCGTGATGTAGCTCAGGATGCCGATCTGACGCGCGTCGCCGCGCTTGAGCGCCATGTCCCACGCGAAGAAGGCCGCGCCCAACGGCCCCAGGCCGCACAGCGCGAGCAGCACCACATCGCGCGCCGACAAGGCCACGGAGGGCTCGAGCACCGCGTGGCAGCCCAGCGACAGCACGCCCGACACCAGCCCGAACAGCCCGATCGCCGAGGTCGGGAAAGCCGCGACGCGCTTCGTGCCGAGCGAATAGCTCGCCCAGACGAAGGCCGACGCCAGCGCGGGCAGGAAGCCCCAGTAGCCACGGGTGTTGCCGGCTGCCGTGGCGCCGCCGCTCGCGCCGAGGATCGCCGCCGCCGCGCCCGCGAAGCCCAGCAGCCCCGCCACCACGTGCAGCGGGCGCAGCGATACGCCAGGCAGCAGCACCGGGGCGAGCACCACCATCAGCAGCGGCCACAGGTAGTTGACCAGGTTGGCCTCGACCGGCGGCGCATGCCGCAGCGCGATGAACAGCAGGAAGTGGTAGCCGAACAGGCCGTAGATGCCGAGCGCCAGCGTGCGCGGCGGCACTTTCCAGGCGCGGCGATCGCGCGCCACCAACGGCCAGCTCGGCACGCTGCCGATGACGAGCGCAACACCGGTGAGCAGGAACGGCGGCAGGTGCGACAGGGCCGTGCCGAGCGAGGCCAGCGTGGTCCAGAGCGCGATGGCGAGCAGGGCGTAGGCGGTCGCGGGCATGATGAGTGGCAAGGCTATGCGATCCGGTCGTCGCGCGACGACGGTGCATCGTCGCGCGACGACGGTCTCAGGCCTTGCTCTTTGCCTTCCGGGAGCAGGCCGGGATGGAGGCACGCCGCACTCGCAGAGGCAGCCACTCTCCATGAGCCGCGCACCCGCCCACCCGCCCACCCCGAACCTTCCGCAGGAACGAGGGCAACGCGAAGAATCAGCGCCGCAACGCCGCCGTCAGCGCCGAAGGCGACCGGTAGCCCGTGCGCCGCGCCGTCTGCGCCACGCTCATGCCGCCCAGCCGCAGCTCGCGCGCATGCGCCAGCCGCAGTGCGCGCAGCCATTGCATCGCGCCCATGCCTTGTTCCTCGCGGCAGCGCTGCGCGAACTGGCTCCCGCTCAGGCAGGCCACCTCGGCCAGGTCGGCCACGCTCAGCGGCTCGTGCCAGCGGGTCCGCGCCCATTCGGCCAGCAAGGCCCAGTCGATGCGCCGGCGGCGCGAACCGGCCGAGGGCGGCGCCGGCCGCCAGGCTTCGAGCAGCAGTGCCGGCCCGTGCAGCAACGCGAGCGCGGACGCCTGCGGCTGCGCGATGCAATGCGCGAGGTAGCGCGCCAGCGCGTGCAATTGCGGGGCGTCGGCCGGCGCCCGCTCCGCGCAGCGGGCCCATGCAGCTTGCGTGGTGTCGAGCACGAGGCAGCGGCTGTGGCTGCCGCGCGCCCGGAAGTCGTGCCGGTCGCCGGGCGCGACCACCTGCGCCTGCCCTGGGCCGATGCCGGCGCCGCGGCCTTCCACCTCGATCTCGAGCACGCCCTGCAGGCCGACCAGCACCTGGAAATGGTCGTGCGCGTGGCTGCCGTGCGAGTCGCTGTAGTCGCGCAGCACGAGTTCGTGATGGGCCGGCGGTGAGAGATCGGGGGCGCGCATGGCTGGCGCGGATTGTCCGCGCAGCCCCTGCGGCACCGCAAGCACAGCGCCCGCGTCAGCTCGCCTTGGCCTCGCGCACCGGCCGGCCGTTGACCCGCTCGGCATCGACCACGCACCCCTTGCCGGTCGCGAGCGCCTGCGCCCGGCCCTCGGCACGCACTCGGTCGCCGACCTTCAGACCGAGCCGGGCGAAACCGTCGGGCCGGGTGTGGACGAAGTCGCCCGTGTCGAGCACCACGCCGTTGGCTTCGCCGTGGCGCGCGTAGTTCAGGCGCACCACCGTGCCCTCGATGCGTTCGTCCTCGCCCGCCGCATGCCCCGGCGATTCGCCGTCGACCGAGGCCAACCGCTCGAACCGGTACACGGTGTGCGCGGCATCTCCCTTGGGCGAGGGGCCTTCCTCGGTGCCCTCGACTACCAGCACCTGGCCGACCTGCAGGCCCGCGAAGGCGGATGCCGCGCCTTCGTCGTGGCGCTCGAAAACGAACTGCGTCGACACGCCGTCGGTGTCGATCAGTACGCCTTCGATGCCGCCCCGCGGGCTGTACAGCAGGTGCTGGAAGCGGCCTTCGACAGCCCAGACATCGAGCGTGCCGTCGTGAGTGCCGCGGTGGTCATGCGAATGCTTCATGGGGATCCTTTGTTTGCGTGAATGCCTGTGGAGAAGAAGGCGTGATCAACCGAGCCGCAGCAGCACCGCAGACGCCGCGCACACGATCAGGAAGGGAACGCCGATGCGATGGAACTCGCGCAGCCCGTGCGGCACCCTGGCCAGGCGCAATGCGATGAGGTTGGCGAGCGAGCCCAGCACACAGCCGAAGCCGCCCACGCTCACGCCGGCCGCGAGCGCGGGCAGGTCGTGCACGTAGCGGTCGAGCAGGATCGTGGCCGGCACGTTGCTGATGAACTGCGAGGTGACGATGGCCGCGAGGTAGGCGCGCCAGCCCTCGCCGATCGGCCACTGGCTCACCAGCGACGCCACGGCCGGCAGCTCGGCGAGCTGGCGCAGGTCGACGAACATCAGCGCGATGATCGCCAGCAGCGCCCAGTCGACCCCGAGCAGCACGCGGCGCTGGAACAGCAGATAGGCGCCGAACACCACCGCCAGGCCGGCCAGCAGCCAGTGCCTGTCGAGCGCCACCACGAAACCCACGAACAGCACGCCCGACATCGCCAGCAGGCGCGGCTGCACCGGCGCGGCCTCGGCCGCCGGCTTGAGCGCAATGGCCGTGCGCGGCACCAGCAGCCACACGGCGACGAACAGCCAGAACAGCATCACCAGCACCGTGGGCGCCATCATCCACATGAAGCCGCCGAAGCTCTCGCCGGTGCGGTGCCACAGGTAGAGGTTCTGCGGATTGCCGATGGGCGTGAGGGCCGAGCCCGCGTTCACCGCCAGCGCCTCCAGCACCACCAGCCGTGCCAGCGGCAGGTGCGCCTGCGTGGCCAGCACGCGGGTGAGCGGCACCAGAAGGAACAGGCTCACGTCGTTGGTGACCAGCGCGGACAGCACCGCGGCCGTGGCCACCAGCAGCAGCGCCAGCTGGCGCAGGTCGGTGGTGCGCGCCAGCAGGCGCTGGGCCGCCGACTGCAGCATGCCGCTCTTTTCCACGCCCTGCGTGATGGCCAGCAGCCCGGCCAGCGCGCCCACGGTCTGCCAGTCGACCAGCCGCAGCCAGTCCATCGGCGCGCGCGGGCGCAGGAAGGCGAACAGCGCGGCCACGGCCAGCAGCACCCAGAGCAGGCCGTTGCCGCCGCCTTCGTGGGCGTCGGGCGCGTTGGCAGGGGTGGCGGTCAGGGCGGGCACGGTGTCTTTGGTCATGGAGCGGCGGTGGTCAGTGCGGAAGCGGCGGGCGCGCTCTCCAACGGACCGCGCCGGCCGCGAGTTTCCGGCATTGCGAGTGCGAACAGCGTCAGCGCAGCCGCCGCGATGCCCGCCAGCAGCAGGAAGGCCGTGCCGTAGCCCGCCAGGTGCGCGACCGTGCCTGCCAGCAGGTTGCTGAGCGCCGCGCCCAGGCCCACGCAGGCCGCGCCGATGCCCAGTGCGAAATTGAAATGGCCGCTGCCGCGCGTGAGGTCGCCGATGGTCAGGGTCATCATCACGCCGAAGATGCCAGCGCCGATGCCGTCGAGCACCTGCAGCGACAACAGCGCCGCCGGGCTGTCGGCCAGCAGGTACAGCAGGCCGCGCACCGGCAGCACCGCAAAGCCGGCCAGGAAGATCGGCTTGCGCGCCAGCCGCGGCGCCCAACGCCCGACGGCCAGGCCGATGGGAATGGTGACCAGCTGCGTGACGATCACGCCCGCCGACAGCCACAGCGTGGCCGAGGTGCCGGCGCGCGTGCCGACCTTCTGCGCCACCAGCGTGAGCATCGCGGCGTTGGCAAGGTGGAACAGGAAGGCGCAGACGAGCAGCACGACGAGGCGGCGGTCGTACCAGCGCCCGGCGACGGGCCGGGCAGAGGCCTGCGCCTGGGTGCCGGTGTCCGCATCGGCGTCCGCGCCGCGTGCCAGGCGCGGATCGACATCGCGCGAGCGGATCATCAGGGCCGCCGCCACGGTCGGCAGCGCCATCGCCACCGCGTAGAAGAACATCGCGTGCGGCCCGAAGGCGTGGCCGACCCAGCCGGTGCCCAGCGCCCACAGCACGGTGCCCGCTGCGGTGATGGCCGCGTTGCGCCCGACGCGCGCGTCCAGCCCGGCGCGCCCCACCATGCCCAGGCTGGTGGCCGCGATGGCCGGCGCGACCAGCGCGCCGGCAGCGCCGATCAGCGACTGGCCCGCCAGGATCACGCCGTAGCCCGGCCGGTTCGACATCGCCACGAGGCAGGCGGCAATCAGCGCGATGGCACCCGCGATCCAGCGCGGCTTGTGCCGCACGCTGTCGATGAGCGCACCGGCCGGTGCCTGCGCCGCCAGCCCGACCAGCGCCGAGACGAACATCACGGTGCCGATGCGCTGCGTGTCCCAGGCCAGCGTGCCGGCCATGAAGACGATCAGGAACGGGCCGACACCGCCTTGGATGTCGGGTGCGAAGAAGGCCAGCGCGTCCAGTGCGCGCAGGCTGCGGCGCGACGGCGGCGAGAGTGGGGCGGCATCGGTCATCGCAGGCAGGCCGGCAGGATCAGGACTGCGGCACCGGGGCTGCGGGCGCCATCAGCGGGGCGGGTGGTGTCGGGCCGCGGGGCTCCCGGGCACCACCGGGGCCGGCCTTTCCCCGCGGACCCTGGGGCGCGGGTTCCAGCCCCGGGCCGCCGAACACCTCGCGCACCGTGGCCGCGGTTGCGCCCAGGCTTGTCGCCTCCAGCGCCGTGCCCTGCGCGCCGCGCGTGCCCCAGCCGCGCGCATGCAGCGGCGCGCCGGGCTGCAGCTGCGCCGCGTACGCCGCGCCGATGTGCGGCGGAAAGCGCACGATGGTCTTGTCGGCCAGCACCACGCCGCGCACGTCGCCGCGGTCGGTGTACAGCAGCCGTTCGATGCGTCCTTGCGCCGACATGGCATCCAGGGCGCCCGCCGCGCCCGCCGCGCCCGGCCCGCGCGGCCGGGGCGGGGCCATGCCGGGCGCCGGCGGCTGGTCGCTCACGCTGCGGCCGTTGGCGCTGAGCGACTGCATGCGTACCACCGGGACGTCGGGCGCGCGCCAGCCGCTGACGTGCACTGCGTCGCCGGGCTTGAGCACCTGCATCACCGCAGCCGAGAGGTGCGGTGGAAACGTCACCTGCGTGCCGTCGGCCAGCAGCAGGCCATCGGCCTCGCCATTGGGGTTGAGCAGCCACTGCGCCATGCGGCCGGAGGCGACCGCGCCTGCCTCGGGCGCGATCGGAACGACCGGCGGATCGGGCGGCATGGGCGCCGTGGCAGCGAGCGGCGGCTGGCTGCCGGGCGGCCCGGCCGGTGGCGGCACCTGGGCGAAGGCGGGGTTTCCGGCCAGCAGGGCGAGGCAGGCGGCTGCAGTAGTGAGTGCGATGCGCGGTGTCATGGACGACTCCTTGTGTGGATGGATGCCCATGGACATCTCACACAACGTGCCAGCGCCCGAATCCTTTGAAATCAACCACTTGCGCGCATCGCGCCTGCCGCGACCGGATGATCCGGGGACACGTGTGTCCGTTTTTCGGACACCCTGGTTCAATCGAGGCCGTACTGCGCCAGCTTGCGATAGAGCAGCTGGCGATGGATGCCCAGCCGCCGTGCGGCCTCGGCACGGTTGCCGTGCGTCTGCGCGAGCGCCTGGGCAATCAGCAGGCGCTCGAGCTTTTCCACCGCGGCAGGCAGGTCGCCTTCGAGCCAGTCGGCCGGCAGCGCGTCGGTGGCCTTGCGGCGCGGCACGGCGCCGACCCCGATGGCCAGCTCGGCCAGGTCCGCCCCGCCGATCACCCGGTGGCGCACCAGCGCATGGCAGCGTTCCATCACGTTGCGCAACTCGCGCACGTTGCCGGGCCAGGGGTGGCTCAGCAGGCGCTGCGCGGCGTCGGCCGACAACGCCCTGGGGCCGCCCGAACCGGCCGCCCGCCGAAGGAAGTGCTCGGCCAGCGGAATGATGTCGGCCAGCCGCTCGCGCAGCGGCGGCAGGCGGATCGACAGCACGTCGAGCCGGTACAGCAGGTCCTCGCGAAAGCGCCCCTCGCGCACTGCGCCCGCGAGGTCGCGGTGCGTGGCGGCGATGACGCGCACGTCGACCTTCACCGTCCGGTGGCTGCCCAGCGGCGTGACTTCGCCCTCCTGCAGCGTGCGAAGTATCTTGGCCTGCACGTCGAGTGCCATGTCGCCGATCTCGTCGAGCAGCAGCACGCCGCCATCGGCCGCGCGAAAACAGCCGGGCCGCTCGCCGGTGGCGCCGGTGAAGGCGCCGCGCACATGGCCGAAGAGCTCGCTCTCGAGCAACTCTTTCGGAATGGCCGAGCAGTTCACAGCCACGAAGGGCTGCCCGGCGCGCGCCGAATGACGGTGCAGTGCGCGCGCCACCATCTCCTTGCCGGTGCCCGTTTCACCGAGCACCAGCACCGGCATCGTGTGGGCGGCGGCCAGGCCGATGCGCTTGTGCACTTCGCGCATCGCATGGCTCGGGCCGATGAGGTCGCTGCCGTCGTCTTCCGGGGCAACCGGAGCCTCGCCGGAGGCAACTGCCGCATGCTGCTGCAACGCCCGGGCCAGCACCTCGCGCACTGCCTCTCGGCTGACGGGCTTGGCCAGGTGGTCGAAGGCGCCCAGGCGCATCGCGTCGATGGTGTTGCCCGCGCTCGAGAACGCGGTCAGCACGATCACTGGCGGCAAGCGCGCCAGGCGCGCCTGCATGGCTTCCAGCGTCTGCAGGCCGTCCATGCCGGGCATGCGGTGGTCGAGGAACACGGCGTCGAAGCGCGCATGCGACGCGGCCTCCAGCGCCTGCGCGCCGCGTGCGACCGCCACCGTCTCGTGGCCCAGGCCCTGCAGCGTCTCGGCCAGCGTGTCGCGAAAGGCGTCGTCGTCGTCGACGATCAGGAGATGCGCCATGGAAGCTCCAGTTCGAAGCGGGTGCCCGGCGACAGCGGCCGGTGATGAAGCTCGCCGCCGTGCGCCAGCGCCACCTCGCGCGCCAGCGCCAGGCCCAGCCCGGTGCCGTCGGCCCGGCCGGTGGCGAAGGGCTCGAAGAGGCTGGCCCGCAGCGGCTCGGGCACGCCCGGGCCGTTGTCGTCCACGCGGATCGCCAGCGAGTGCACCTCGGGCTGCGATGCCGAGAGAACGACGTGGCCGCCGCGCGGCGCATGGCGCACCGCGTTGTCCAGCAGGTTGTCGACCGCGCGCGCCAGGTGCACCGGGTCGAACATGGCGCTGGCGGGCGTGTCGTGGTGCAGGCTGACCTGCACGCCGGCGGCATCGGCCTTCGGCGCCACGGTGGCCACGCGCTCGTCGAGCCAGCGGTGCAGCACCACCTCCTTCGGCGCCAGCGTCACCGGCTGCACCAGCGCCAGCAGGCTCTGCACCAGCCCGTCGAGCCGGTCGATCTGCCCGACGATGGCCTGCAGCGCCTGGCCCTGCCGCTCGGGCGCGGCGGCCAGTGCGTTCTCGGCCTTCAGCCGCATCGTGGCGATGGGGTTGCGGATTTCATGCGCGATGCCGCCGGTCATGCGGCCCAGCGCGGCCAGCCGCTGGTCGCGGCTGCGCTGCTGCGCGGCATCGCGCAGGTGGGCGCGGGCTTCCTCGAAGCGCAGGCGATAGTGGTTGAAGCCATCGACGATGCGGTCGAGCTCGCGCACGCCGGTGAGCGGCAGCTCGGGCATGGCGCCGCCGTCGGCACCGGCCTGCATCAGCCGGTTTTCCAGGCGCTGCACATGGCGCAGACCGCGCAGCAGGATGGACCCTAGCCACAGGCCCGACGCCAGCACCAGCACCAGCAGCACGCCAAGCCCGGCGCGCAGGCTGCCCTGCGCGGCCAGCGCGCCGCCGTTGGTGCGCGTCATGGTCCAGGCGGCAAGGTCGTTGGCCGGCGCGGCCAGAGGGCAGGCGGAGACGATCAGCGCCTCGCGGCTGCCGCGCACCACGTCGGTCTGCGGCTGCCGCGTGCGGGCCGCGAGCTGCGCCATCTCCGCGATGAGCGGCTGCTCGGCCGCCGGCACGTCGCGCTTGACGCCGCTGCCCTCGTAGGTGGGGTAGGCGTAGGCCAGCTGCCCGCCCGCGGCCTGCCACACGCCGCCTTCCACGTGCGGCGCCTCGACCAGCACCAGCTGCAGCAACACCTGCAACAGGTCGATCTGCGGCGTCGCGGGCGCGGGCGAGGTCGCCGACCTGGCATACCGTGCCGCGATGGCCCGGCACGACTGCTCGGTGGCACTGCGCCCGGCCGCCACCTGGGCGCCCGCGCTGCTGCGGTACAGCGTGAGCATCACCACCGCCAGCGCGGCGCACATGCCGAACAGCAGCACCCAGAAGAACAGCAACTGACCGCGCAGGGATTTCATCTGCCGCGATCGTGCCCGCTCTTCGGGCCGCTGCGCGTCAGCCGGCGTCGCGTTCGCGCAGTTCGCGCTTGAGCACCTTGCCGATCGCGCTGCGCGGCAGTTCGTCGATGAAGCTCAGCCGCGCCAGGCGCTGGGTCTTGCCGAGCTGGTCGTTGGTCCACTGAAGCAGCGCGGCCTCGGTGGTGGTATCGCCTTCCCGGCGGACCACGAAGGCCACCGGCGTCTCGCCCCACTGCTCGGACGGCACGCCCACCACCGCCACGTCGGCCACCGCCGCATGGCCGCGCACCACGCCTTCGAGGTCGCTCGGGTAGATGTTGAAGCCGCCGCTGATGATCATGTCCTTCTTGCGGTCGAACAGCGTCAGGAAGCCGTCGGCGTCGAAGCGGCCCACGTCGCCGGTGCGGATGAAGCGCTTGCCCGCCGCGTCGAACCACTCGGCCTCGCGCGTCTTCTCGGGCTGGCGGTGGTAGCCGGTCATCATGCCGGCCGAGTGGCCCACCACCTCGCCGGCGGCGTCGGGGTCGTCGCGCGAGAGCTCGTTGCCTTCCTCGTCGATCAGGCGGATGTCGCTGCCCTGCGCGGGCTGGCCCACGGTGTGCAGCTTGGTGGGGTTCAGGTGCGCCTCCAGGATGCAGGTGCCGCCGCCTTCGGTCATGCCGTAGAACTCGATCAGCCCGCCGGGCCAGCGCTTGAGCACGTCGGCCTTCAGCGCGGCATTGAACGGCGCGCTGGTGCTGAACTTGAACTTGTACGAGGACAGGTCGTGCGCGTCGAAGCGCGGGTGCGCCATCAGCCGCTGGTATTGCACCGGCACGAGCATGGTGTGCGTCACGCGGTGCTTCTCGGCCAGCTGCAGGTAGCCGAGCGCGTCGAACTTGGGCATCAGCACCACGCAGCCGCCGAAGGCGATGGTGGGAAAGAACACCACCAGCGTGGTGTTGGAGTACAGCGGGGTCGACAGCAGCGTGACGGTGCGGCTGTCGTACTCGTACCTGGCACCGCGCTGCACATGGGCCCAGCGCATGCCGTGGCCCTGCACGATGCCCTTGGGTTCGCCCGTGGTGCCCGACGAATAGATGATGTTGAACGGCCACGAGGGCTGCGCCGCCACCGGCCGGGGCTGGGCGCCGGCGGGCGCCAGCCACGCGTCGAATGCGCCGCCGACCTGCGAGCCGTCGAGCGCGACGCGGGCGATGCCCCCCGGCTGGGCCGGCCCGATCACTTCGGCGGCCGACGCGTCGCTGAACAGGATGCGCGCATCGGCGTCCGAGATCATGCGCGCCAGGCTGGCGGGCGTGGAGCCGGGCGCCAGCGGGGCCACGGCCACGCCCGCGCGCAACGCGCCCAGGAACACGGCCGCGTAATTGACCGACGAGGTCGCACACACCGCGATGGCGTCGCCGGGCTGCAGGCCGTCGCGCTGCAGGCTGGCGGCGATGCGGTCCATCAGCGCGTCGAGTGCGCGGTAGTCGAGCGTGTGCTGCGCGTCGGCCAGCGCGGCATGGCCTGGCGTGTGCCGCGCGTGCAGGCGAACCAGGTCGGCGATGGCGCCGAATTCGCTGTCGATCGCGGCTTGAAAATCGGAGTGCATGGGAGAGTCTGTCCTTCGTCTTGGCCAGCCGGCAGGATAGCGGAGCCCCCTGTCGCCGGACGAGCGCCTTGGCGACGCGGGCCGCCTCGCCGACGCCCGTCAGTTGCCGCTCAGGATGGCGGCGCCACGATGCCTGGACGACCGTACCTCGATCCTCGCAAGGAGCCTCCCATGGGTCTACTCGACATCCTCCAGCAAGCCATCGGCCACGACGACGCCACGGCCCATCTCGACCAGGTCGCGCAGCATGCCTCCGCCGGCGAACTCGGCGCGGGGCTGGCCGCGGCCATGCGCTCCGACGGAACGCCGCCCTTCGGCGACACGGTCGGCCAGCTGTTCGGCCGTTCGTCGTCCGCGCAGCAGGCCGGCGTGCTCAACCAGATCCTGGCCACGCTGGGGCCCGCCGCCGCGTCGGCGCTGGCCGGCGGCGTGCTCGGCCGCATGCTGCAGCCGGGCCAGACGCAGGTCACGCCCGACCAGGCCTCGCAGCTTTCGCCCGCGCAGGTGACCGAAATAGCCACGCATGCCGAGCAGCAGCACGCGGGCGTGATCGACGAGGTGAGCCGGTTCTATGCGCAGCACTCCGGCCTCATCAAGACGCTGGGCGGCGCGGCCATCGCCATCGCGCTGGCGAAGATGAAGGAGAACGCGACACGCGGCTGAGGTCGAGCGGCCGCGACTGCGCTCAACTCGACGAAGCCGTGTCGCCTCCGCCCATCACTTTGAAGAGCGTGATGCGGTTGCTCTGCTCCGACAGGCGCAAGCCGATCAGCGTCTGCTGCGCGGTGTAGAGCGAGCGCTGCGCATCGAGCACCTCGAGGAAGCTGTAGCTGCCGTTGCGGTACAGCGCGTCCGACAGCGTGTAGCTCTTCTGCGTGGCGTCCACCAGCGACTGCTGCGCCGCGAGCTGTTCGCCCAGCGAGGCGCGCACGGCCAGCGCGTCGGCCACTTCGCGGAAGGCGGTCTGCACTGTCTTCTCGTAGGTCGCGAGGTCGATCTCGCGCTGCGCCTTCGCCGCGTCGAGGCTGGCGCGGTTGCTGCCGGCGTTGAAGATCGGCAGGCTGATCGACGGCGCGAAGCTCCATGCGCTGTTGCCGCCCTTGAAGAGACCCGACAGCGCCGTGCTCGACGAGCCTGCGCTTGCCGTGAGCGAAATCGTCGGAAAGAACGCCGCGCGCGCCGCGCCGATGTCGGCATTCGAGGCCTGCAGCGTGTGCTCGGCGGACAGCACGTCGGGGCGCTGCTGCAGCAACGTGGAGGGCAGGCCGGCGGGCACGTCGAGCAGGGCGCTGGCCGCGGCCATGCCGGCGGGCGGCAGCAGTTCGTCGGGCACCGTGGCGCCGGCCAGCAGGTCGAGCGCGTTGCGGTCCTGCGCAACCTGCGCTGTGTAGCTGGCCACGTCGACGCGCGCCGAGTCCACCGTGGTCTGTGACTGGGCCAGCGCCAGCGCGGTGCCGGCGCCCAGCGCCTTCATGCGGCTGGTCAGCGCGTAGGAGCGCTGCTGGCTCGCGAGCGTGCTCTGCGCGAGCTTCAACCGCTCGTTGTCGGCGGCGAGCGTGAGCCAGGCCGAGGCGACCTCGGCCACCAGGCTGATGCGCGTGCTGCGGGTCGTGGCCTCGGTCGACAAGTAGCTCTGCAGCGCGGCTTCGTTGAGGTTGCGCAAGCGGCCGAACAGGTCGAGCTCGTAGCTGCTGAAGCCCAGCGCGACGGTGTAGGTGCTGCCGATGGACGACTCGCCGCTGCTGCTCGTGGCCGCCGCGTTGCGCTGGCGCGTGCCGCCCGCGGTGGCTGCGATGCTGGGGAACAGCTCGGCGCGCTGCACGCCGTACTGCGCGCGCGCCTTCTCGATGTTCTGCAGCGCCACGCGCAGGTCGCGGTTGTTGGCGATCGCCAGCGCGATGGTCCGGCGCAGGCGATCGTCGCTGATGAAGCTTTCCCAGCCGGTGGCGGCTGGTGCGGCGGCGGTTGCGGCTGTGGCGCCGTCTTTGGCTTCGTTGGCGCCGGCCGACGCGGGCCAGGCCGGCGCCACCGGCGCGTCGGGGCGCGAATACACGGGAGCGAGGTTGACGCAGCCGGCGAGCAGCGCGGCCGCGACCCACGTGGAGAGTCTGAAAGCATGTGCGTTCATGGGGTTCCTTCCGGGGCAAGCATGGGCAGCGCGGGCGCTGCCCCGGCTCCTGTCTTCGGCGCGAAAAAGCGCCGGATCACGACGAAGAACAGCGGCACGAAGAAGATGCCCAGCGCCGTGGCGCTCGCCACGCCGCCGAGCACGCCCACGCCGATGGCGCGGCGGCTGCCCGACCCCGCGCCGGTGCTCAGCGCCAGCGGCAGCACGCCGAACATGAAGGCCAGCGAGGTCATGAGAATGGGCCGCAGCCGCAGGCGCACCGCCTGCAGCGTGGCCTCGACCAACGCCATGCCTTCGTCCTGCAGCTGCTTCGCGAACTCCACGATCAGGATCGCGTTCTTCGCCGACAGCCCGACCGTGGCCAGCAGCCCGACCTGGAAGTACACGTCGTTCGACAGCCCCGCGAACCGGGTGGCGAGCACCGCGCCCAGCACGCCCAGCGGCACCACCAGGATCACCGAGAACGGCACCGACCAGCTTTCATACAGCGCGGCCAGGCACAGGAACACGAACAGGATCGACACCGCATACAGCAGCGGCGCCTGCGAGCCCGACAGCCGCTCCTGGTAGGAGCTGCCCGCCCATTCGTAGCCGATGCCCTGCGGCAGCTGCTTCATGATGCGCTCTACCGCATCCATGGCTGCGCCCGAGCTCACGCCGGCCGCCGGATCGCCGATGAGCTCGAACGACGACATGCCGTTGTAGCGCGAAAGCTGCGGCGAGCCGTAGGTCCAGCGGCTGCTCGCGAAGGCGGAGAACGGCACCATCTCGCTGTTGCCGTTGCGCACATGCCAGCGGTCGACGCTGTCCGGCTGCATGCGGAATGGCGCATCGGCCTGCACGTAGACTTCTTCACGCGGCCGTTGTTGACGAAGTCGTTCACGTAGCTGCCGCCCATCGCGCTGGAGAGCGTGTCGTTGATGTCCGCGGTCGAGAGGCTCAGCGCCGCGGCCTTGCGGTCGTCGATGTCGATCGCGAACTGCGGCGTGTCGTCCAGGTTGTTGCTGCGCACCTGGCTCAGCGCCGGGTCCTTGCGCGCGAGGGCCAGGAACTGCTCGCGCGCTTCCACCAGCGCCTCGTGGCCGATGCCGCCGAGGTCCTGCAGCTGCACGTCGAAGCCCGCGTTGGAGCCCAGGCCGCGCACCGCCGGCGGCAGCATCACGAACACGCTGGCGTTGCTGGCGCGCGCCGACATCTCCTGCGTGAAGCGGCGCGCCAGCGAGGCGGCGTCCTGCCCCTTGCCGCCGCGCTCGCTCCAGTCCTTCAGCGTGATGAAGGCGTTGCCCGTGGCCTGGTCGCCGCTCAGGCCGCTGAGCACGATGAAGTGCGCCACTTCCTTCTGCGCGCCCAGGTAGGCCTCGAAGTCCTTCAGGGTCTGCTGCAGCTGTTCGTCGGTGGCGCTGGAGGGCAGCTTCACCTGCGTCATCAGCGTGCCCTGGTCCTCGTCGGGCAGGAACGAGGTGGGCAGGCGCATGAAGGTCACGCCCAGCACGCCCAGCAGCAGCACGTAGACCAGCATGCTGCGCTTGCCCCGGTGCAGCAGGCCGCCCACGCCCGAGCGGTAGCGCTCGGCATTGCGCTCGAAGCTGCGGTTGAACCAGCCGAAGAAGCCGCGCCTTCCGTCGTGATGGCCGGCCTGCGCCGGCTTGAGCAGCGTGGCGCACAGCGCGGGCGACAGCGTGAGCGCCACCAGCACCGACAGCAGCATCGCTGCCACGATGGTCACCGAGAACTGCCGGTAGATCACGCCCGTGGAGCCGCCGAAGAAAGCCATCGGAATGAACACCGCCGACAGCACCAGCGCGATGCCCACCAGCGCGCCGGTGATCTCGCGCATCGACTTGCGCGTGGCTTCCCTGGGCGAGAGCCCTTCCTCGCTCATGAGCCGCTCGACGTTCTCCACCACCACGATGGCGTCGTCCACCAGCAACCCGATGGCCAGCACCATGCCGAACATGGTGAGCGTGTTGATCGAGTAGCCCAGCGCCGCCAGCACGCCGAAGGTGCCCAGCAGCACCACCGGCACCGCAATGGCCGGCACCAGCGTCGCGCGCAGGTTCTGCAGGAAGAGGTACATGATGAGCACCACCAGCACCATCGCCTCGACCAGCGTCTTGGCCACTTCCTCGATGGAAACGCGCACGAAGGGCGTGGTGTCGTAGCCGACCACGGCCTTCATCCGGTTCGGGAAGAAGGGCTCCAGCTCGGCGATCTTGGCCTTCACCGCGTTCGACACCGTGAGCGCGTTGGCGCCGGTGGCCAGCTTCACGCCCATGGCGGCCGAGGGCTTGCCGTCGAAGCGGGTGTTGATGGTGTAGCTCTCGCTGCCCAGTTCGACGCGCGCCACGTCGCCCAGGCGCACCACCGAGCCGGCGCTGTCGGACTTCACGATCACCTCGCGGAACTGGTCGGCGGTGCGCAGCTTGCTGCGCGCGGTGATGGTGGCCGTGAGCCGCTGGCCCGCGGTGGCGGGCAGGGCGCCCAGCTGGCCGGCGGACACCTCGGTGTTCTGGCTGGTGAGCGCGCTGGTCACGTCCGAGGGCATCAGCGAATACTTCTGCAGCTTCGCCGGGTCGAGCCAGATGCGCATGGCGTAGCCCGAGCCCAGGGCCTGCACGTCGCCTACGCCGTCGATGCGGCTGACCACGTCCAGCAGGCTGCTGGAGATGTAGTCGCCGATGTCGGTGGCCGAGGCGCTGCCGTCCTGCGAGGTGAGCGAGACGATCATCAGGAAGTCGGTGCCCGACTTGGTGACGGTCACGCCCTGGCTCTGCACCGACTGCGGCAGCTGCGACATGGCCTGCTGCAGCTTGTTCTGCACCTGCATCTGCGCCACGTCGGCGTTGGTGCCGGCCTCGAAGGTGAGCTCGATGCGCGCGGTGCCCGACGAGGTGCTGCTCGACGACATCGAGGTCAGCCGGTCGAGCCCTTTCATCTTCTGCTCGATCACCTGCGTGACCGAGTCCTCGATGGTCTTGGCCGAGGCGCCGGGGTAGGTCGCGTTGACCGAGACCTTGGTGGGTGCGATGTCGGGGTACTGCTCCAACGGCAGCGTGCCGATGGACATCGCACCCGCCAGCATGATGACGATGGCGATGACCCACGCGAAGATGGGCCGGTCGATGAAGAAGCGTGCCATGTGCGTCGCCTCAGCGCGTGGCCACCGCGGCCACGCCGGTGGCGTCGCCGGCCGCCACGGGCCTCACCGTGTCGCCCACCTTCACCTTGAGCGAGCCCTCGACGATCACGCGGTCGCCGGCCTTCAGTCCTTCGGTCACCTGCCAGCGGCTGCCGACGGCGCGCGACACCTTCAGCGCGCGCTTCTCGACCTTGTTGCCAGCGGTGACCACCAGCGCGGACGCATCGCCGCTCGCGGTGCGCGTCACGCCCTGCTGCGGCACCAGCAGCGCCTGCTCCGCCACGCCTTCCTCGAGCACCGCGCGCACGTACATGCCGGGCAGCAGCGTGCGCTCGGGGTTCGGCACCAGGATGCGCAGCGTGACCGCGCCGGTGCTTTCGCTCACCGTGACGCTGGAGAATTGCAGCCGTCCGGCGTGGGCGTAGGTGCTGCCGTCTTCCAGCAGCAGCTTCACCGAATCTTCGCCTTTCTCGCCGCTGGTCCTGAGGGTGCCTGCCGCGAGTTCGCGCTGCAGCCGCAGCAGCTCGGTGGTCGACTGCGTCACGTCGACGTGGATCGGGTCGAGCTGCTGCACCGTGGTGAGCGCGGTGGTCTGGCTGGCCGTGACCAGTGCGCCCGGCGTGACGGTGGAGGCCTCGATGCGCCCGGCGATCGGCGCGGTGATGCGCGTGAAGCCGAGGTTGATGCGTGCCGTGTCGAGCGCGGCGCGCGCCACGCCGAGGTCGGCCTCGGCCTGCTGCAGCGTGGCCTGGCTGTCGTCGCTGGCCTGCTGGCTGACGGCCTCGATCTTCGCGAGCTCCGCATTGCGGCGCGCCGTGACCTTCGCGGCGTTGACCGTCGACTCCGCCTTCGCGACGCTGGCCTGCGCGCTGGCCAGCGCGGCCTTGAAGGTGGCCGGATCGAGCTGGTAGAGCGCCTGTCCGGCCTTCACCAGCGCGCCCTCCTCGAAGAGGCGCTGCTGCACGATGCCGCCGACCTGCGGACGGATCTCGGCGCTCATGCGGGCGCGGGTGCGTCCCGAGAGTTCGGTGGTGATGGGCTGGTTCTCGGCCTGCAGCGTGACCACGCTCACTTGCGCGGCGACGGGCGCCTGCGGCGGCGTGGATGCGGAGGAGCCGGAGCACCCCGCGATCGCGCCGAACAGGCCGAGGGCCAGGGCGCACGCGAGGCCGGTGCGGGTGAAGCGTGAAGACATGTGTGTGGCATTCCAATCAGGTTGGAACCCATGGTCTTCAGAGAATGTGGAGTGAATATGAAGGTCCGCCGACCCGCGCGGCCTTGGCGCGGCACCGCACCGCACGGGGCGCATCTGGCTTATCTTGTGGGCCTTCATGAAGATCAGCATCACCACCAAGCTCTTTCTCGCCGTGCTGGCCACCGCCGTGCTCGCGGTCGTCGCGATGGGCGCCGCCTCGCGCTGGAACTTCGAGCGCGGCTTCGTCGGCTACCTCAACGAGCAGGGCGTGGAGCGGCTGGATGCGGTGCTGCCCAATGCCATTGCCGCGTACCGCCAGCACGGCAGCTGGGACTTCCTGCGCGAAGGACCGGGGCCGTGGTTCGAGATCATGCGGCCCGCGCCTTCGGCGAGCGGCGAGCGCTTCGAGCCGGGGCGCACGCCGCCGCCCGTGTCCGACCTGACGGGCGCCATGCTGCGCATCGGATTGCTCGACACCGACCGGCGGGTGATCGCCGGCTTCAGGGAAGTGCGCAGGGGCTCGGCCGAGCGTGCCGTGGTGGTCGACGGCAAGACCGTGGGCTGGGTCGTGATGGCGCCGTTCCAGAACGTGAGCGAGGCCGGCGACCAGCGCTTCCAGCAGAACCAGGCGCGCGCGAGCTGGGTGATCGGCGGGCTCTGCGTGCTGCTGGCGGCGGGCATCGCATGGTGGATCGCTCGCGTGCTGCTGGCGCCCGTGAAGCGCGTGGCCGGCGCCACCCACCGGCTGGCGGCCGGCGACTACGAGAGCCGCGTGGCCGTGTCGTCGAACGACGAAGTCGGGCAACTGGCGCGCGACTTCAATTCGCTCGCCCACACGCTGCAGCGCAACGAGCAGATGCGCCGCGAGTTCATGGCCGACGTGTCGCATGAACTGCGCACGCCGCTCGGCGTGCTGCACGGCGAACTGGAGGCCATGGAAGACGGCGTGCGCCGCCTCGATGCGCAGGCCGTGCGCTCGCTGCAGCACGAGGTCGGCATGCTCAACCAGCTGGTGACCGACCTGTACGACCTCTCGCTCGCCGACGTGGGCGCGCTCACCTACCGCAAGACAGACGCCGACCTGCGCGAGCTGCTCGGGCCGGGCATCGACGCGTTCCGCGAACGGCTGGCCGCCGCGGGCCTGCGGCTGGAACTGGCGCTGCCGGCGCAGCCGCTGATGGTGTTCGCCGACGAGCGGCGCCTGCAGCAGCTCTTCAGCAACCTGGTGCTCAACAGCTGCCGCTACACCGATGCGGGCGGCGTGCTGCGCATCGCGGCGCGCGAGGAGGGCGGCGTGATCGCCATCGACCTGATGGACTCCGCCCCCGGCGTCGATGCCGCCTTGCTGCCGCGGCTGTTCGAGCGCTTTTTCCGCGGCGAAGGCTCGCGCAACCGCGCGAGCGGCGGCGCGGGGCTCGGGCTGTCGATCTGCCGCAGCATCGTCGAGGCGCATGGCGGCACCATCGAGGCCAAGGCTTCGCCGCTGGGCGGCGTGTGGGTCGCCGTGCGGCTGCCGCGCGCCTGAAGCGCGGAGCCGGAAGAACGAAATGCACGAAGAACGACGATGAGCGACGCACCCCTGACCACTCCCGCTTCCGCCCACATCCTGATCGTCGAGGACGAGCCGCGCATGGCCGCGCTGCTCGCCGACTACCTGAAGGCCTCGGGCTACACCTCGCAATGGCTCGCCGACGGGCGGGATGTGGTGCCAGCGGTGAAGGCGTGCCGGCCCGACCTGGTGCTGCTCGACCTCATGCTGCCCGGCCAAGACGGCATGAGCGTGTGCCGCGAGCTGAGGCACTTCAGCGACGTGCCCGTCATCATGCTCACCGCCCGCGTGGAAGAGGCCGACCGCCTGATGGGCCTGGAGATCGGTGCCGACGACTACGTCTGCAAGACCCCCTTCAGCCCGCGCGAGGTGGTAGCGCGCGTGAAGGCGCTGTTGCGGCGCAGCGGCCTCGCCGGGCAGTCGGCGCGCGAGGTGTCGCCGCTGCAGATCGATGCGCAGGCCTACAAGGCCGCATGGCAGGGCGCGCCGCTGGACCTCACGCCCATCGAGTTCCGCCTGCTGAAGGCGCTGGCCGACGCGCGCGGGCGCGTGCTCTCGCGCGACAAGCTGCTGGACCACGTGCACGCCGACCAGCGCGCAGTGACCGATCGTGCGGTCGACAGCCACGTGAAGAACCTGCGCCGCAAGCTCGATGCCGCCAGCGGCGGCCAGGAGCTGATCCGGTCGATCTACGGCGTGGGCTATCGGCTGGACCTGCCGTGACGCCCTGAGCGCCCATTGAAAAAGGCCCTCGGGAGGGCCTTTTCTTGTGCGTGGGTTTCGCGTGCGGTCAGGCGCCGGCGACCTGCGCCTGCTGGGCGGCGTGGGCCTGCTGATCGGCGTGATAGCTCGAACGCACCATCGCGCCGACGGCCGCATGGCTGAAGCCCATCTTGTAGGCCTCTTCCTCGAACATCTTGAAGGTGTCGGGGTGCACGTAGCGGCGTACCGGCAGGTGCGAGCCCGACGGCGAAAGGTACTGGCCGATGGTCAGCATGTCGATGTCGTGGGCGCGCATGTCGCGCATGACCTGCAGGATCTCCTCGTCCGTCTCGCCCAGGCCGACCATGATGCCGCTCTTGGTGGGCACGCCGGGGTGCAGCGCCTTGAACTTCTTCAGCAGGTTCAGGCTGAACTGGTAGTCGCTGCCGGGGCGCGCTTCCTTGTAGAGGCGCGGCGCGGTCTCGAGGTTGTGGTTCATCACGTCGGGCGGCGCGGCCTTGAGGATCTCGAGGGCGCGGTCGTCGCGGCCGCGGAAGTCGGGCACCAGGATCTCGATCTGCGTCATCGGCGAGAGCTCGCGGATGTTGCGGATGCAGTCGACGAAATGCTGGCTGCCGCCGTCGCGCAGGTCGTCGCGGTCGACGCTGGTGATCACCACGTACTTCAGGCGCAGCTTGGCGATGGTCTTGGCGAGGTTGAGCGGCTCGTCCTTGTCGAGCGGATCGGGGCGGCCGTGGCCCACGTCGCAGAACGGGCAGCGGCGCGTGCACTTGTCGCCCATGATCATGAATGTGGCGGTGCCGTTGCCGAAGCATTCGCCGATGTTCGGGCACGAAGCCTCTTCGCACACGGTGTGCAGGTTGCTTTCGCGCAGGATCTGCTTGATCTCGTAGAAGCGCGTGGTCGGGCTGCCGGCCTTCACGCGGATCCATTCCGGCTTCTTGAGAACTTCGCCGCTCTGGACCACCTTGACGGGGATGCGCGAGAGCTTGGCGGCCGCTTTCTGCTTGGCCAGGGGGTTGTAGGTTTCGGCGCTCTGTGCGTCGCGGACGACTTCTGTGGTGCTCATTGGTAGTTCAAGGCGCCAGGAAGGCAGTGAGTTTCTGGCTCAGTACCGTGGCGGCTTCTTCCCATGTGGTTTGGATGCCGATTGTAGAAAGGTCGACCGTTTGCAGCCCCGCGTAGCCGCAAGGGTTGATCCGCGAGAAGGGTTCGAGGTCCATCCCGACGTTGAGCGCCACGCCGTGGTAGGTGGCATGGCGGCTCACCTTGATGCCCAGCGCGGCGATCTTGCCGAGGCCGCGGAACGGATCGTGGGCGGGCCGCGGGCCGGTAAGGGTAGCGTGCGAGAACGGGTCGTCGAGCCGCACGTAGATGCCCGGCGCGCCCGCCACGCGGTGGCCCGTGACGCCGAAATGGGCCAGCGTGCGCAGCACGGATTCCTCGATGCGGTAGACGTATTCCTTGACGAAATAGCCCGCGCGGCGCAGGTCGATCAGCGGATAGGCCACCACCTGGCCTGGGCCGTGGAAGGTAACCTGGCCGCCGCGGTCGGTCTGCACGACGGGGATGTCGCCAGGGTTCAGGATGTGGTCCTGCTGGCCTGCGATGCCTTGGGTGAAGACCGGCGCGTGCTCGCAAATCCATAGCGCATCGGGTGTGTCCGGGGTGCGTTCGAGGGTGAACTGCTTCATGGCCGCGAAGGTGGCGGCGTAGTCGGCGCGGCCCAGCGGGTGCAGCTCGATGGCGGGGACGTTCGCGAGGGTGTCGGTCATGGCATGGCCTGCCGCGCGGGCAACTTCCGGGTCTCGCCGATGGCGAGCGTGAAGAAGGCGTCGTCGGCCACGCCCTGGGCCTGGCGCGCAGCGGCCAGGTCTTTCGGCGGCTGGTCGAGCGCCTCGTCGGTGAGCGAGAAGGTCGCCCAGTGCACGCCCAGGCTGCGCTTGGCGTGCAGGTCGCGGTGGATGCGCACGCTCTCGTCGGGATTGGCGTGCTGGTCCGTCATGAACCAGCGCGGCTCGTAGGCGCCAACCGGCAGCAGGGCGAGGTCGAAGCCGCCGCCCTGGGCGCTGCCCTGGCGCGGCGCGAGGCGGGCCTGGATGTCGGCGAAGTCCTTCGAATAGCCGGTGTCGCCCGCATAGAAGAGGTGCATCTTCGGCGCGAGCAGCGCGAAGCCGCCCCAGAGCGTCTGCATCCTGTCGCCGAGGCCGCGCGCGCTCCAATGCTGGGCGGGCACGAGGAACACCTGTGGCGCGTCGGTCGCATCGGTGGCGATGCCCGCGCCGTTGCGCTGGATGCGGACCTGCGAGGCCTGCAGCGCGCCTGCGGTGCCGGTGGTGCCGGTCGAGGAAGGCAGCGTGATGCTGTCCCACCAGTCGAGTTCGACCGCGTTGGCAATGCCGCGCTCGGCGAGCCATGGCGCGATGCCCAGCGGCACCACGAACAGCGGCGGGCCGCCGGCCTGGGCGTTCAGCGCTTTCACGCTGCCTTCGTCGAGGTGGTCGTAATGGTTGTGGCTGATGAGCACCAGGTCGATGTGCGGCAGGTCCTTCAGCGCAATGCCCGGAGGCTGGAAGCGCTTCGGACCCGCGAACGAGAAGGGCGAGGCGCGTTCACCGAACATCGGATCGGTCAGCACGTTGAGGCCGCCGTTCGCGGTGGGCACCTGCACGAGCACGGTGGCGTGGCCGATGAAGGTAGCGGCGGGCTGCGTGGCGGGGCCGGCATTGGCGTTGATGAAGGCCATGTCGGGCGGCACCACCGGAGGCGGCGCGCTCGGAGGCGGCGGCAGCCCCTTGAACCACGACGGCAGTTGCCAGCCCAGCAGCACGTCGGTGAAGAAGTTCTTCGGCTTGAACGCGATGTAGTTGTCCTGGAAGCCGTCGGGCCGGTGGTGCCTGCGGCTGGCGTCGTAGTAAGGGTTGGGCGCCGTCGTGCAGGCGGCCGCGACGCTGCCGGCGCACAGCGCCGCCGCGACGAGCCGCCAGCGCAAGGTCAAAGCACGACCTTGACCATCGGGTGCGAGGACAGCGCGCGATAGATGTCGTCGAGCTGCTCGCGGCTGGTGGCGGTGACGGTGATCGTCACGCCGAGGTAGTTGCCGGCCTTGCTGTCGCGCAGCTCGACGGTGGTGGCGTCGAAGGTCGGGTCGAACCGCTCGGCGATCTGCGTGACCGCATGCACGAAGCCGTCGACCTTCGCGCCCATCACCTTGATGGGGAACTGCGAGGGGTATTCGATCAGCGATTCCTTGCGCGGATCGGGAATCGAGGTGGTCTCGGTGGTGGTCGTGTCGTCGGTCATGCCGGGGCTCCGTGTTTCTGTGCGTTGCGTACCTTGGCCTGCTTGCAGGCCTCGTACAAGCTGTCGTAGATGGGGTTGGGACGGCCATTGCCAATAGCCTGGACGCCGGGTGCGACGATGGACGCCAGTTCCTCGAGGCGCGCCATGTGCTCCTCGGAGCGGAACGGCTGTCTTAGGTGGAAGGAGGGGACATACTCCCGGATGCCGTCGCCGAGAATGAGGCCGCGACCCGACGCGTCGGTCCCGGCATCGCGAATCGCCGAGTGTTCGCCACCGAGGTAACAAAGCGTGGCGGGCGGGGCGCCGGTGATAGGGTGCATCCCGGGAATTATGGTTCCGGCCGCCACGTCGGGTTCGCGTCAGGGAATGCGGTGCCGATTTGCATGTGCGACAGCGCAACTGGCGGGACGGGTTGGGTTTTTACTTATAATCAATGGCTTTGTAGAAATTCTGGGTCGTCATCCGGGCTTCATTCAAAATGAAAACAATCGCCCGCCAGGACTCGGAGGTCGCTGAAGACCTCGACGCAGAATTCAAGCCGTTGACCGCCGAAGAGGCGCGTGAACTGCGAGCAAAGAACCCTTCGATCTCCCCGTGGCGGGTGATCGCGTGTCAGTTGGTTGTCGGTCTGGTGGTGGCTTTGGCCGCCTGGGGGCTGACTGGGAGGCAAAATCTGGGTTGGTCCGCCGCTTACGGTGCGATCGCGGTGGTTGTTCCATCGGCGGTCTTTGCACGCGGGTTGACCGGCCGGTTTTCTTCCTTGAATCCGGGTACTGCGGTGTTCGGATTCTTCCTGTGGGAAATGGTCAAGATGGCCTTGTCGATGGCGATGCTGATCGCTGCGCCAAGGTTGATTACGGCGCTGAGCTGGCCAGCAATGCTGATCGGCCTGGTGGTGACAATGAAGGCGGCGTGGTTGGCGGTGATGTTCTCGCCCCGGCGCCGGAAACAGAGAGACGAGTAACGGAATGGCTGCTGAAAACGCTGCGGAACATGGTCAGACCGCGGGTGAATACATCGTTCACCACTTGACGCACCTGCAAAGCTCCAAGCCTGGGGGTGTTGCGGACCTGACGGTTTTCAATTTCGACTCGCTGTTCTTCTCGATTCTGCTCGGCATCCTGGGGTGCTGGCTGTTGTGGCTTGCTGCCCGCAAGGCTACTTCGGGCGTTCCTGGTCGTTTTCAAGCGGCTGTCGAGCTGCTCGTCGAAATGGTCGACCAGCAAGCCAAGGGCATCGTCCACAACGCCACGAGCCGCAAGTTCGTTGCGCCGCTGGCACTGACGATCTTCGTGTGGATCTTCCTGCTCAACGCAATGGACTTGTTCCCGGTCGATTTGTTCCCGGCGATCTGGGCCAAGATCTTCGGCATCGCCGGCGAAGACCCGCATCACGCCTACCTGCGCGTCGTGCCGACCGCCGACCTGTCGGTGACCATGGGCATGTCGGTGGCCGTGCTGCTGATCTGCATTTACTACAACATCAAGATCAAGGGTGCCGGCGGCTGGGTTCACGAGCTGTTCACCGCACCCTTCGGCAACCACTGGGCGCTGTACCCCTTCAACTTCGCCATGCAGATGATCGAGTTCGTCGCCAAGACGGTCTCCCACGGCATGCGGTTGTTCGGCAACATGTACGCCGGTGAGCTGATCTTCCTGCTGATCGCCTTGATGGGCGGTGCCTGGTCCGTGTCGGCCACCGGCATCGGCCTGGCCATCGGCCACATCATCGCGGGCACGGCCTGGGCCATCTTCCACATCCTGATCATCACGTTGCAAGCCTTCGTGTTCATGATGCTGACGCTGGTCTACATCGGTCAGGCCCACGATCACCACTGATCATCAGTTTTCGTTTCTGTTTTTTGTTTTCTCTTCAACCAAAGTCCTCTAGGAGTCATCATGGAAGTTATTAGCTTTGTTGCACTGGCCGCCGGCCTGATCATCGGTCTGGGCGCTGTGGGCGCATGTATCGGCATCGGCATCATGGGCAGCAAGTACCTCGAGTCGGCCGCACGTCAGCCTGAACTCATGGGCGAACTTCAAACCAAGATGTTCCTGCTGGCCGGTCTGATCGACGCTGCTTTCATTATCGGTACCGGTATCGCCCTGTGGTTCGCAACGGCCAACCCGTTCCTGTCGCAAATCGCCAACCTGCCGAAGTAAGTCTTTCTCGTCGGACCTGCGTCGTCGTTCTCTAGTCCTTTGCTAGCGAATGGCTTCGATTCAATCCCATAGAGAGGGTGAAAAGTGAGCATTACCGGTACCCTGATCGTTCAGATGATCGTGTTCCTGATCCTGGTCGGGTTCACGATGAAGTACGTGTGGCCGCCGATCGCGAAAGCGCTGGATGACCGCGCTGCGAAGATCGCCGAAGGCCTCGCTGCCGCCGACAAGGCCAAGTCCGAGCTGACCGCCGCCAACAAGCGCGTGGAAGCTGAGCTGGGCCAGGCGCGCAACGAGTCCGCACAACGTCTTGCTGACGCCGAACGTCGCGCCCAGGCCATCGTTGAAGAGGCCAAGGCCCGCGCGACCGAGGAAGGCAACAAGATCGTTGCAGCCGCACGCGCCGAAGCCGAGCAGCAGGCACTGAAGGCCCGCGAAGCCCTGCGCGAGCAGGTTGCCGCGCTGGCCGTCAAGGGCGCAGAGCAGATTCTGCGCAAGGAAGTGAATGCGGGCGTTCACGCCGATTTGCTCGCCCGTCTGCAGACCGAACTCTGATAGAAGCCATGGCAGAACTCGCCACCATTGCACGCCCCTACGCCGAGGCGCTCTTCAAGGCTTCGTCGTCCGACGTCGCCGGCACCAGCGCATGGCTCGAAAAGATGGCCGTCATCGCGGCCAATCCGGAACTCCAGCAATTCGCCGACAACCCCAAGGCCACGGCCGAGCAGGTGATCGGCGTGGTTGCTGGTGCATTCGGTGCACCGCTGGCCGCTCCTGCCCAGAACTTCCTGGCTGCGCTCATCGAGAACGGGCGTTTTTCGGTGCTGCCGGAAATTGCGAAGCAGTTCCGGACACTGGCCAACGCGAAGAGCGGCTCGTCCGACGCCGTTGTCTACAGCGCCTTCCCGATCGACGCCGCGGCCCTGGCCGGTGTGTCGGCTGCGCTCGAAAAGCGTTTCGGTCGCAAGCTCCAGGTCACGGTTCAGCAAGAACCCGAACTGATCGGCGGCATTCGTGTGGTGGTCGGCGACGAGGTGCTCGACACCTCCGTCAAAGCGCGCCTTGAACAAATGAAAGTTGCGCTGGCGGCCTGACGGTTCCCAGCCCCTTACAAAGAAAGAAGGAAAGAGTCATGCAACTCAATCCCGCAGAAATTTCCGAACTGATCAAGAGCCGCATCGAGGGCCTCGGGGTCAGCGCCAACATCCGCAACGAAGGCACCGTGGTGTCGGTGACCGACGGCATCGTGCGCGTGCACGGCCTGTCGGACGCGATGCAGGGCGAAATGCTCGAGTTCCCGCCGAGCGCCGACGGCACGCCGTCGTTCGGCCTCGCCCTGAACCTCGAGCGCGATTCGGTCGGCGCCGTGATTCTGGGCGAATACGAACACATCTCCGAAGGCGACACCGTCAAGTGCACGGGCCGCATCCTGGAAGTGCCGGTCGGCCCCGAACTCGTGGGCCGCGTGGTGAACGCCCTGGGCCAGCCGATCGACGGCAAGGGTCCGATCAATGCCAAGCTGACCGACGTGATCGAGAAGGTTGCACCCGGCGTGATCGCACGGAAGTCCGTCGACCAGCCGATGCAGACCGGCCTGAAGTCCATCGACTCGATGGTGCCGATCGGCCGTGGCCAGCGCGAGCTGATCATCGGTGACCGCCAGACCGGCAAGACCGCCGTGGCGATCGACGCGATCATCAACCAGAAGGGCCAAGGCGTGACGTGTATCTACGTCGCCATTGGCCAGAAGGCTTCGTCGATCAAGAACGTGGTGCGCGCGCTGGAACAAGCCGGTGCCATGGACTACACGATCGTGGTGGCAGCCTCCGCTTCGGAATCGGCCGCCATGCAGTACGTGTCGGCCTACTCGGGCTGCACGATGGGCGAGTACTTCCGCGACCGCGGCGAAGACGCGCTGATCGTCTATGACGACCTGTCCAAGCAAGCCGTGGCCTACCGCCAGGTCTCGCTGCTGCTGCGCCGCCCGCCGGGCCGCGAAGCCTATCCCGGCGACGTGTTCTATCTTCACAGCCGCCTGCTCGAACGCGCAGCCCGCGTGAACGCCGACTACGTCGAAGCCTTCACCAAGGGTGAAGTCAAGGGCAAGACCGGTTCGCTGACCGCACTGCCGATCATCGAAACGCAAGCCGGTGACGTTTCCGCCTTCGTCCCGACCAACGTGATCTCGATCACCGACGGCCAGATCTTCCTGGAAACCAACCTGTTCAACGCCGGTATCCGCCCCGCCATCAACGCCGGTATCTCGGTGTCGCGCGTGGGTTCGTCGGCTCAGACGAAGATCATCAAGGGCCTGTCCGGCGGTATCCGTACCGACCTGGCGCAGTACCGTGAACTGGCTGCGTTCGCGCAGTTCGCTTCCGACCTCGACGAAGCCACCCGCAAGCAGCTCGACCGCGGTGCACGCGTGACCGAACTGCTGAAGCAGCCCCAGTACAGCCCGCTGCCGATCTCGCTGATGGGCGCCTCGCTGTTCGCTGTGAACAAGGGCTTCATGGACGACCTCGAGATCAAGAAGGTGCTGCCGTTCGAACATGGCCTGCATCAGTTCCTGAAGTCCAGCCACGCTGCCCTGCTCGACAAGATCGAGAAGGCGAAGGCGCTCGACAAGGAATCGGAAGCCGAATTGCTGGCCGCCGTCACCGCGTTCAAGAAGTCGTTCGCCTGATCGACGCCTTGACCGACGCAAGAAGGAGCTCTCATGGCAGCTGGTAAGGAAATCCGCGGCAAGATCAAATCGGTGGAAAACACCAAGAAGATCACCAAGGCCATGGAAATGGTCTCGGTTTCCAAGATGCGCAAGGCGCAGGAACGCATGCGCGCCGCTCGCCCCTACAGCGAAAAAATCCGCAACATCGCTGCCAACCTTGGCAAGGCGAACCCGGAGTACACCCACGCATTCATGAAGACGACCGAAGCCAAGGGCGTCGGTTTCATCATCGTGACCAGCGACAAGGGCCTGTGCGGCGGCTTGAACACGAACCTGCTGCGTGCCGTGACGGCCAAGCTGCGCGAAGCGCAGGCAGCGGGCAACGCGATCGAGTCCGTCGCCATCGGCAGCAAGGGTCTGGGTTTCCTGAATCGCATCGGCGCCCGCGTGGTGGCCCATGTGACGCAGCTGGGCGACACGCCGCATCTCGACAAGCTCATCGGGCCCGTCAAGACGCTGCTGGACGCCTATGCCGAAGGCAAGCTGTCGGCGGTGTACCTGTGCTACACGAAGTTCATCAACACCATCAAGCAAGAGCCGATGGTCGAGCAGCTGCTGCCGCTGAAGGCCGAGACGCTGCAGACCGAGTCGGGACATCATTCGTGGGACTACATCTACGAACCCGATGCTCAGAGCGTGATCGACGAACTGCTGGTGCGCTACGTGGAATCGCTGGTGTACCAGGCCGTGGCCGAAAACATGGCGTCCGAGCATTCGGCGCGCATGGTGGCGATGAAGGCTGCGACCGACAACGCGGGTAATGTGATCAGCGAATTGAAGCTGGTCTACAACAAGACCCGCCAGGCCGGCATCACCAAGGAACTGTCGGAAATCGTGTCCGGCGCGGCCGCTGCCGCAGGCGTTTGATCGAGGCAGTGCAACAGGCCGCATTGCTGACCGGGTGCGCGATGCGCGCCCGGTAACCCAAGGCCTTTTTTTAGGGGACTCTGCGCAAAATGAAGAAGATTCTTGCTCTGGTGGCGATTGCTGCTGCTCTGACTGCCTGCTCCAAGAAGGAAGAGGCGCCTGCGCCCGCACCGGCCCCCGCCGCTGCACCGGCTCCGGCACCCGCTCCTGCTCCCGCAGCAGCGCCGGCGGCACCCGCCGCAGCCCCGACGGCCTCGGCCGCCGACCTGCCGCAGGAATGCAACGACTACCTGGCCAAGGTCCAGGCGTGCGTGTCCGCACAGAGCGGTGCCGCAGCCGATGCGATGAAGTCGAGCCTCGACCAGACGAAGGCCACCTGGGCTTCGATGGGTGCCGACAAGGCTGCGCTGGGTCAGGCCTGCAAGGCCGCCTCGGACGCCTTCGCCGCGCAAGCCACGGCCATGAAGTGCTGATCTGAACGATTCAAGGGTGCCGGCCCGTCCGGCATTCTTGCAAAAGCGGCCCGTTTTGGCACCAGGACGCTTCTGCAAGAACCTGTCGCAAATTTATTGAGATCCATCCAGAAGGAAACGCCATGGCTGAAGGAAAAATTGTCCAATGTATCGGCGCCGTGGTCGACGTGGAGTTCCCGCGTGACCAGATGCCCAAGGTGTACGACGCCTTGAAATTCGAAGGCAGCGCGCTGACTCTCGAAGTCCAGCAACAGCTCGGCGACGGCGTGGTGCGCACGATTGCTCTGGGCTCGTCCGACGGCCTGCGCCGCGGCCTGGTCGTGACGAACACCGGTGCCCCCATCACGGTGCCCGTGGGCAAGGCCACGCTCGGCCGGATCATGGACGTGCTGGGTTCGCCCATCGACGAACGCGGTCCTGTCGGTCAGGAACTCACCGCTTCGATCCACCGCAAGGCTCCCGCGTACGACGAACTCTCGCCGTCGCAAGACCTGCTGGAAACCGGCATCAAGGTGATCGACCTGGTGTGCCCGTTCGCCAAGGGCGGCAAAGTGGGCCTGTTCGGTGGCGCCGGCGTGGGCAAGACCGTGAACATGATGGAACTCATCAACAACATCGCCAAGGCTCACTCGGGTCTGTCGGTGTTCGCCGGTGTGGGTGAACGTACCCGCGAAGGCAACGACTTCTATCACGAAATGGCCGACTCCGGCGTCGTGAACCTCGAGAAGCTCGAGGACTCGAAGGTGGCCATGGTCTACGGCCAGATGAACGAACCCCCGGGCAATCGTCTGCGCGTGGCGCTGACCGGCCTGACCATCGCCGAGTCGTTCCGCGACGAAGGCCGTGACGTTCTGTTCTTCGTGGACAACATCTACCGCTACACGCTGGCCGGTACCGAAGTGTCGGCTCTGCTGGGCCGCATGCCTTCGGCCGTGGGCTACCAGCCGACGCTGGCAGAAGAAATGGGCCGTCTGCAAGAGCGCATTACGTCGACCAAGGTCGGCTCGATCACCTCGATCCAGGCCGTGTACGTCCCTGCCGACGACTTGACCGACCCGTCGCCCGCAACGACCTTCGCCCACTTGGACTCCACCGTGGTGCTGTCGCGTGACATCGCCTCGCTGGGCATCTACCCCGCCGTGGACCCGCTGGACTCGACCTCGCGCCAGCTCGACCCGAACGTGGTCGGCGAAGAGCACTACAACGTGGCCCGCGCCGTGCAAGGCACGCTGCAGCGCTACAAGGAACTGCGCGACATCATCGCCATTCTGGGCATGGACGAACTGGCTCCGGACGACAAGCTGGCCGTGGCCCGCGCCCGCAAGATCCAGCGTTTCCTGTCGCAGCCGTTCCACGTCGCTGAAGTGTTCACGGGCTCGCCGGGCAAGTACGTGCCGCTGGCCGAAACCATCCGCGGCTTCAAGATGATCGTCAACGGCGAAGCCGACCACCTGCCGGAACAAGCGTTCTACATGGTCGGTTCGATCGACGAAGCGTTCGAAAAGGCCAAGAAGGTCGCTTAAGAAGGAATCACCATGGCAGGCACCATTCATGTGGACGTGGTCAGCGCGGAAGAGTCGATCTTCTCGGGCGAAGCCAGGTTCGTCGCGCTGCCCGGTGAAGCCGGTGAGCTCGGCATCTATCCGCGCCACACCCCGCTGATCACGCGCATCCGCCCCGGCGCCGTGCGCATCGAAACGGCCGACGGCAACGAGGAATTCGTCTTCGTCGCCGGCGGCATTCTCGAAGTGCAGCCGAACGCCGTCACCGTGCTGTCCGACACCGCCATCCGCGGCAAGGACCTCGACGACGAGAAGGCAAACAAGGCCAAGGCCGCTGCCGAGGAAGCGCTGAAGAACGCGAAGAGCGACATCGACATCGCGATGGCGCAATCCGAGCTGGCCGTGATGGCCGCCCAGATCGCCGCGCTGCGCAAGTACCGTCAGAAGAAGTAATCGGGTCTCCGGTTGCCTCGACAGCAAGCCGCCCTCGGGCGGCTTTTTTGCGTCTGGACGCTGTGCAGCCCGATGCTGGTTTGACCTGAATATGGTCGAAGTTCAGCCTTGTCCGGCTGAAGACCTCCGCCTAGTATTCGGCTTCGCCCGAACCCAGGGGCGGCAAAGACAAGAACACTGGAGACGAGACGCGTGGCACGTTGGAGTGGCATCACCGCCGATGAGATGCGGCTGCTGGAGACGACCTTCTGGTCGGCCGGCGGTTCGCGCCATGCCATGGCCGAGCAGCTCGGCTTCTCCAAGAGCAAGGCCAACGGGTTGATTGCCGGCCTTGTCGAGCAGGGCCTTCTGGCCGAAGCCGGCCTGCAGCGCTCCTCGGGCGGTCGTCGCGCCGAGAACCTCCAGCTGCATGCCGGGCTCGGCGTGCTCGTGGGCATCGACATAGGCGCCACCAGCCTGGACGTGGCGGTGCTGCGCCCCGACCTCACGGTGCTCGCGCAGCATGATGAATCCGCCGACGTGCGCGAAGGTCCGGCCGTGGTGCTGGCGCGTGTGCGCAGCCTCATGCGCGAACTGCTGGCGCGCTGCGGCGCTGGAGCCAAGGACGTGCTCGGCATCGGCATCGGCGTGCCGGGCCCGGTGAATTTCGAGATCGGCCAGCTCGTCAATCCGCCGCTGATGCCTGCCTGGGACAGCTTCTCGATCCGCGACTACCTGCGCGAGGACTACAGCGCGCCAGTGTTCGTCGACAACGACGTGAACCTGATGGCGCTCGGCGAACTCTGGCGTCTCAAGCGCTCGCTGACCAATTTCCTCGTCATCAAGATCGGCACCGGCATCGGCTGCGGCATCGTCTGCCACGGCGAGGTCTACCGCGGTGCGGCAGGCTCGGCCGGGGACGTGGGCCACATCTGCGTCGACCAGGAGGGCCCGCGCTGCCATTGCGGCAACCTCGGTTGCGTCGAGGCGATGGCGGCGGGTCCGGCCATCACGCGCATGGCAGTGCAGGCGGCCGAAGCCGGCGAGAGCGCCGCGCTGGCCGAATGCCTGCGCGTGCATGGGCGCATCGACGCCATCGACGTGGGCCAGGCCAGCCGCGGCGGTGACACTGCGGCCAACGGCATCATCCAGCGCGCCGGCAGCCTGATCGGGCAGATGCTCGCGTCGGTCGTCAACTTCTTCAATCCGTCGCACGTGTTCATCGGCGGCGGCATCACGCGCATCGGCCCGCTGTTTCTCGCGGCCGTGCGCCAGAGCGTCTACCAGCGCTCGCTCGCGCTGTCCACGCGGCACCTCGAGATCCAGTACACGCCGCTGGGCATGCAGGGCGGCCTGGTCGGCGCCGGTGTGCTCGCGATGCACGAGACGCTGAAGGTCCGCGGAGTGGCGCCATGAGCATCGACAGCGCAACAGGCAGCAAGGCCAGCGTGGCCGTCGAGTTCGACGGCGTGGTGAAGGCCTTCGGTCCGGTGCAGGTGCTGCACGGCGTGAGCTTCGCGCTCGCGCCCGGCCGCGTGTACGGCCTGCTCGGCGAGAACGGCGCGGGCAAGTCCACGCTGATGAAGATCCTGGCGGGCTACGAGCCGCTCACGGGCGGCACGCTGCGCATCAACGGCGAGCCGCAGCAGTTCGCCAGTTCGCGTGACGCCGAGGCGCTGGGCATCGTGCTGATCCACCAGGAGTTCAACCTCGCCGAGGACCTGAGCGTGGCGCAGAACATCTTCCTGGGCCACGAAAAGAAGATGTGGCCCCTTGGCCGTCGCTTCGCGCCGTCCGTCCCCCAAGGGGAGCAAGGAAGCCTGGGGCGGCGCGGCGCTTCCTCGAAAGGCTGGCTGCTCGACGACGCCTCGATGGAGCGCGATGCCGCCGCAGCGCTCGCCGCGGTGGGCCTCGACATCGACCCGCGCACCAAGGTACGCCGCCTCATCGTCGCGGAGAAGCAGCTCGTCGAGATCGCCAAGGCCATCGCCCGCCATGCGCGCCTGCTCGTCATGGACGAGCCGACCGCCACGCTCACGCCGGGCGAGACCGAGCGCCTGTTCAAGCTCATCGCGCAGCTGCGCGCCGACGGCGTGACCATCGTGTACATCTCGCACAAGCTCGACGAGGTGGAGCGCGTGACAGACGACGTCGTCGTCATGCGCGACGGCCGCTTCGTGGCGCGCTCGGCCACCGCCGACGTCACGCGCCAGCAGATGGCCAACCTCATGGTGGGCCGCGAGCTGGCCGACCTGTACCCGCCGCGCGATGCGGTGGTGGCGGCCGACGCGCCCGCCATGCGCGTTCGCAACTTCAGCGTGCCCGGCTGGGCGCAGGACGCGAGCTTCGAGGTGCGCCCCGGCGAGATCCTCGGCTTCGCGGGTCTCGTCGGCGCGGGCCGCACCGAACTCTTCGAAGGCCTGCTGGGCCTGCGCCCGGCGAGCGGCAGCGTCGAGATGCTCGGCCAGCCCGTGGCAGGCGGCAAGGGTTGGCGCAACCCTCGGGACGCTGCGAAGCACGGCCTCACCTACCTCAGCGAAGACCGCAAGGGCAAGGGCCTGCACGTCGGCTTCGGCCTGCGCCAGAACCTCACGCTGATGGCGCTCGAGCGCTACGCGCAGCCCTGGCTCAAGCCCGAGGCCGAGCGCGACGCGCTGGCCGAGGCGGTGAAGGACTACGGCATCCGCACCGGCTCGCTCGACGTCAAGGCCTCGTCGCTGTCGGGCGGCAACCAGCAGAAGCTCGCACTCGCCAAGGTGCTGCAGCCGCGTCCCAGGGTCGTGGTGCTCGACGAGCCCACGCGCGGCGTCGACGTGGGCGCCAAGCGCGACATCTATTTCCTGATCCAGCGACTCGCCCGCGAGGGGCTCGCCGTGATCGTCGTGTCCTCGGAGCTGATGGAGCTGATCGGCCTGTGCCACCGCGTCGCGGTGATGCGCGCCGGCCGGCTCGTCGCGACGCTCGACGCGGACCACCTGACAGAAGAGGAGCTGATCGCTCATGCCACCGGAACACGATGAGTTCACCTCCAGCCTGCTCGCACTTCGTGTCGCTGCGCCCACCCCCTTGCAGGGGGAAACGTCCGCGGCCCGGCCGAGCCGGCTCCCCGGTGTTCCCCGAACGAGCTTCGCTGCGCTCGCTGCCAGGTCGCAACTGCATGCCCTAACGAATCGATAAAGACATGGCTTCCCCCACCGATTCCGCCGAAACAACGCATCGCGCCGAGACCAGGCCGCGCTGGACCGAGCGCCTGCACGGCTTCGGCCCGGTCATCGGGCTGGTGCTGCTGTGCATCGCCGGCACGCTGCTGAACGGCGACTTCGCAACGCTCGACAACGCGATGAACGTGCTCACGCGCACGGCCTTCATCGGCATCATCGCGGTGGGCATGTGCTTCGTCATCATCTCGGGCGGCATCGACCTGTCGGTGGGCTCCATGGCCGCGCTCATCGCGGGCAGCGTGATCATGTTCATCAACTGGGCCGGCCCGGCCTCAGGCTCGCCGCTGCTGGCGGTGGTGATGGGCGCGGTGCTCGCTGTGGTGCTCGGCGCGGTGTTCGGGCTCGCACACGGCCTGCTCATCACCAAGGGCCGCATCGAGCCCTTCATCGTGACGCTGGGCACGCTGGGCATCTTCCGCGCGTACCTCACCTACTTCGCCGACGGCGGCGCGCTCACGCTCGACAACGACCTGTCGGACCTCTATGCGCCGGTGTACTACGCGAGCCTCGCAGGCATCCCGGTGCCGGTGTGGGTGTTCGTGATCGTCGCGGTCATCGGCGGCGTCATCCTGAACCGCACGGCGTACGGGCGCTACGTGCAGGCCATCGGCTCGAACGAGCAGGTCGCGCGCTACGCGGCGGTCGATGTCGACCGCGTGAAGATCCTCACCTACGTGCTGCTCGGCGTGTGCGTGGGCATTGCCACGCTGCTGTACGTGCCGCGCCTGGGCTCCGCCTCGCCGACCACCGGTCTGCTGTGGGAACTCGAGGCCATCGCGGCAGTGATCGTCGGCGGCACGGCGCTGAAGGGCGGCGCGGGCAGCATCACCGGCACCGTGGTGGGCGCCATCCTGCTCTCGGTCATCAGCAACATCCTGAACCTCACCAGCATCATCAGCGTGTACCTCAATGCGGCGGTGCAGGGCTTCGTGATCATCATCGTCGCGTTCCTGCAGCGCGGAAGAAGATGAGCTCGGCCCCAGTCTTCGCGCACTTCGTGTCGCTGCGCCAACCCCCTCGCCGGGGGCAACGCCAGCGGCCCGGCAAAGCAGGTTCCGCGGCGTTCCACGAACAAGCTGTTCACTCAGTTTTCCATTCCCGTTCCATCAACCACAAGGAGACATCCAGCATGACAAGCCTCACACGTCGTATCGCGCTCACGGCCGTTGCCGCCGCTGCGTTCGCCAGCCTGCCCGCGCTCGCCGCGGAGAAGGTCAACCTCGGCGTTTCGATTCCCGCGGCCACGCACAGCTTCATGGGCGGCATCAACTACTGGGCCAACCAGGCGAAGAAGGACCTCGAGAAGGAACACAAGGACCTGAAGATCACGATCAAGACGGCCGCCAACGCGCCCGAGCAGGCCAACCAGTTGCAGGACCTGTCGACCGTGACCAAGATCAACGCGCTGGTCGTGTTCCCGTTCGAGTCCGCCGCGCTGACGAAGCCGGTGGCGCAGGTCAAGGCCAAGGGCGCCTACGTGACCGTTGTCGACCGCGGCCTGACCGACACCAGCGCGCAGGATGCGTACGTGGCCGGCGACAACACCGCCTTCGGCAAGATCCCGGCCGAGTACATCGTGAAGCAGCTGAACGGCAAGGGCAACGTGGTGGCGCTGCGCGGCATCGCGACCACGCTCGACAACGAGCGCATGGACGCCTTCAACGCCGTGCTCAAGGGCAGCCCCGACATCAAGCTGCTGGACGCCAAGTACGCCAACTGGAACCGCGACGACGCCTTCAAGGTCACGCAGGACTACCTGACGCGCTTCAAGCAGATCGACGCCATCTGGGCGGCCGACGACGACATGGCCGTGGGCGTGCTCAAGGCCATCGAGCAGGCCAAGCGCGACGACATCAAGATCGTGTTCGGCGGCGCGGGCGCCAAGGGCATGGTCAAGACCATCATGGACGGCAAGGACAAGCGCATCGGTGCCGATGTGAGCTACTCGCCCAAGTTCATCTACGACGCGATCAAGCTCACGGCCGAGGCGCGCCTGAAGGGCGAGAAGCTGCCGGCGACCACGATCATTCCCTCGGTGCTGATCACCAAGGAAAACGCCAAGGACTTCTACCACCCCAACTCGCCGTTCTGAGGCGCTGACCCTCTGAAGAGCGGCGGCCCTGACTTGCTCCCTCTCCCCTTGGGGTGAGGGTTGGGGTGAGGGTCGGCGGCGATGGCAAAGGCGGTGCGTGTGCGAGTGCCGCGGCCCTCACCCTAGCCCTCTCCCCCAGGGGAGAGGGAACAGTCACCAAGCCAGGAACACCGAGGAGATCGATGAGCGATACACCGCTTCGCCAACTGCGCTACGCCATGGTGGGCGGCGGGCGCGACGCCTTCATCGGCGCCGTGCACCGCAAGGCCATGGCGCTCGACGGACAGATCGAGCTTGTCGCGGGCGCGCTCTCGTCGAGCCCGGAGAAGGCGCGCGCTTCGGGCCGCGACCTCGGCCTGGCCGAAGGACGCAACCACGGCGACTGGCAGGCGCTGCTGGCCGACGAACTGAAGCGGCCGGTGGATGAGCGCATCGACTTCGTGTCGATCGTCACGCCCAACCATGTGCACTTTCCGGTGGCCCAGGCCTTCGCCGACGCGGGCTTCCACGTGGTGTGCGACAAGCCGCTGGTGCACACGCGCGAGCAGGCCGACGCGCTGGTGGCCACCGTGGCCAGGCGCGGCACGGTGTTCGGCGTCACCTACAACTACACCGGCTACCCCATGGTGCGGCAGGCGCGCGAAATGGTGCGCTCGGGCCAGATCGGCGAGGTCCGAAAGATCGTCGTCGAATACAACCAGGGCTGGCTTGCCAGCCACGTCGAGGGCGGCACCAACAAGCAGGCCGACTGGCGCACCGACCCCGCGCGCAGCGGCGCGGCGGGCGCCATCGGCGACATCGGCTCGCATGCCGAGAACCTCGTGGCGACCGTCACCGGCCTCGAGCTCGAAAGCCTGTGTGCCGACCTGGGCGCGCTGGTGCCGGGCCGCACGCTCGACGACGACGGCAGCCTGCTCCTTCGCTTCCACGGCGGCGCGCGCGGCGTGCTCATCGCCTCGCAGATCAACACCGGCCTGGAGAACGACCTGCGCCTGCGCGTGTCGGGCACGCTGGGCACGCTCGAGTGGCACCAGGAGCAGCCGAGCCAGCTGGTGCACCTGCCGCACGACGGTCCCAAGCGCATGCTGACGCGCGGCGCGCCCTGGCTGTGCGAGTCGGCGCAGCGTGCGAGCCGCTTGCCGGCGGGGCATCCCGAAGGCTTCATCGAGGCCTTCGCGAATGTGTACGCGGGCGTGGCGGCGGACATCCGCGCGCGGCTCGCGGGCCGCACCGCCGACCCGCTGGATGCCGACTACCCCCGAGTGACAGACGGCGCGCGCGGCGTGCGGTTCATCGAACGCACGGTGGCTTCGGCGAAAAGCGAATTAAAGTGGACGCCCTGGTAGCGCGCGGCGCGCTGCCCAGGCTTCCATGACACCCTCTGCACCCGACCGACGGCCTTCCCGCGCGCCTGCATGGCCAGCGGCCCTCTGGCGCCGCTGCATCACGCTGCTGCCGCTGAAGCTGGTGGGCAACACGGTCGCCACGCTCGGCTTCTTCCCGCTCTACTTCTGGATCATGAAGAACGCCGGGCAGGCCCGGGTGCTGCCGCTCACGGCGGTCGACCATCTCATCGCGTTCCAGCCGGCGCTGCTGCCGGTGTACCTCTCGCTGTGGGGCTACATCGCGCTGCCGGTGCTGCTGGCCAAGGACAGGCGCGAACTGTGGAGCTTCTCGCTTGGCTGCGCAGCCATGACGGCGCTGGCGCTCGCGGTGTTCTGGTTCGTGCCCACCGCCATTCCCAACTTCGCGGTCGAGACCACGCCGGGCACGTCGCTGCAATTTCTCAAGATGGTCGATTCGGCCGGCAATGCCTTTCCCTCGCTGCACGTCTCGTTCTCGGTGTTCGCGTGCGTGGCGCTGGCGCGGCAGTTGCGCGCGGCAGGCGCGCCCGCGTGGCTGCGCATCGTCAACGTGGCGTGGGCCGCGGGCATCGTCTATTCGACGATGGCGGTGCGCCAGCATGTGCTGATCGACGTGATGGGCGGCTTCGCGCTGGGCGTGGCGCTCGGCGTCGCCACGCGGCAGCGCGCACCGGGGCCGATGGCTGCGCAGGCCCGTCCGGCGTAGGCCGATTGCGGTATTCCGCCGCCCCCGTGCGCGCGGTACAACCCGGGCATCACCGTTCACCGATGCGGAGCCTGCAATGAAGATCCGTCTGCGCGCCAGCCTGCTCTGCCTGCCGTGTGTTCTGGCCGGGGCCTTCGCATGCCCCGCCTTCGCGCTCGACTTCCCCTCGCGAAAGCCCGGCCTCTGGGAGATCCAGACCGGCGACGGCACCGCCAGGGGACCGGCCGGCGCGCACACCATGCAGCAGTGCATCGACGCGGCCAGCGACAAGGCACTGCGCGACATGGGCCAGGGCATGGGCAAGGACATGTGCTCGAAACAGGAGCTGCGCGCCGATGGCGGCAAGCTGGTGATGGACTCGGTCTGCAAGATCGGCAACACCACCGCCACCTCGCACGCCGTCATGAGCGGCGACTTCAGCACCGCCTACCGCATGGAGAGCAAGTCGAGCTACAGCCCGCCGCTCATGGGCCGGGCGGAGGGCACCAGCGTCATGGAAGCCAGGTGGATCGGCCCCTGCAAGGCCGACCAGAAGCCGGGCGACATGGTCATGCCCAACGGCATGAAGATGAACGTGCTCGAGATGATGAGCAACCGCCCCGGCCCGCGGAAGTAGGCGCCGGACCACAGCGCCTCGCGGCTCGCGCTCGGCGCCGCGGCAACCGGGCAGCGCCTACGATGGCGTGCCATGCCCGCACTGCGTGAAGAAGACCTTGTCGTCGCCCGGCCCGAGGGGCTGTACTGCCCGCCGGGCGATTTCTACATCGACCCCTGGCGGCCGGTGGAGCGTGCCGTCATCACGCACGCGCACTCGGACCATGCCCGCGTCGGCCATGCGCACTACCTGGCCCACACCGACAGCGAAGGCACCCTGCGCACGCGGCTGGGCGCCGACATCAACCTGCAGACGCTGCCGTACGGCAAGGCCATCGAGCACCACGGCGTGCGCGTGTCGCTGCATCCGGCGGGCCATGTGCTGGGCTCGGCGCAGGTGCGGCTCGAACACGGCGGCCGCGTCTGGGTGGCCTCGGGCGACTACAAGACCGAGCCCGACGGCACCTGCACGCCCTTCGAGCCGGTGCCCTGCGACACCTTCATCACCGAGTCGACCTTCGGCCTGCCGATCTACCGCTGGCCCACGCAACTGGCGCTGTTCGCCGAGATTGACGCATGGTGGCGCGCCAATGCCGAAGCGGGTCGCGCGTCGGTGCTGTTCTGCTACGCCTTCGGCAAGGCGCAGCGCATCCTGCATGGCGTGGACGCCAGCGTCGGGCCGATCGTGGTGCATGGCGCGGTCGAGCCGCTCAATGCGGTGTACCGCGCGGCCGGCGTGGCCCTGCCGCCCACCTTCCGCGTGAGCGACGAGGGCGTCGACGCCGCCATGCTGAAGCGCGCACTCGTGCTTGCGCCGCCTTCGGCGCAGGGCACGCCATGGATGAAGCGCTTCGGCAACTACGCCGATGCGTTCGCGAGCGGATGGATGCAGCTGCGCGGCACGCGCCGCCGCAGGGGCGTGGACCGCGGCTTCGTCATGTCCGATCACGCGGACTGGCCCGGCCTCCAGAAGGCCATCGCCGGCACGGGCGCCGAGCGGGTGTTCGTCACGCACGGCAGCGTGCAGGTGATGGTGCGGTGGCTGACCGAGAACGGGCTCGACGCACAGGGTTTCAAGACCGAGTACGGCGACGAGGACGACCAGGAGGCGCCTTCCGCTTCCGCGGGAGGGCAGGGAGCCGCGCCCGCGGCGCCGGATGGAGAGGCAGCCAGCGCCCGACCCGGCCTTCCCCCGGAAGGGGAGAGCGAAGAGGCAGGGACATGAAGGCCTTTGCCGCGCTGTACCGCGAGCTCGACGCGAGCACATCGAACCTTGCCAAGCAGGCCGCGCTGCAGCGCTACCTGCGCGAGGCCGGCGCGGACGATGCCGCATGGGCCGTGTACTTCCTGGCCGGCGGCAAGCCGCGCCAGCTCGTGCCCACCAAGCTGCTGCGCCTGCTCGCGCAGGAATCCGCGGGCCTGCCCGAGTGGCTCTTCGACGAAAGCTACGACGCCGTGGGCGACCTGGCCGAGACCATCGCACTGTTGTTGCCTCCGCCGAGCGAGGTGCACGACCTCGGCCTCGCGGCATGGGTCGAGCAGCACCTGCTGCCCTTGCGCGAAGCCGCGAAGGCCGCGCCCGAGCAGCTTGCGGACCGCCTGCGTGCGCAATGGCGGCAGTTGGCTGCCGAAGAACGGCTCGTGTACTTCAAGCTCATCACCGGGGCGTTCCGCGTGGGCGTGTCGAAGCTGCAGGTCACGCAGGCGCTCGCGGCGGTCGGCGGCATCGACGCCAAGCGCGTCGCGCAGCGCCTCATGGGCTACACGCACATCGGCGCGCGGCCGCAGCAGGGCGACTACCTCGCGCTGATCGCGCCCGAGTCGAGTTCCGAGCAGGTGCAGAAGACCAGCGGGCAGCCGTACCCGTTCTTCCTCGCGCATCCCTTCAACATTCCGGTCGGGCAGTTCGACGCGGTGCTCGGGCCTCCGGCCGGCTGGATCGTCGAGTGGAAGTGGGACGGCATCCGCGCGCAGCTGGTGAAGCGCGCCGGCGTGGCCTGGGTGTGGTCGCGCGGCGAAGAGCTGGTGACCGAGCGCTTCCCCGAACTTGCGGTGCTCGGCGAGGCCCTGCCCGACGGCACCGTCATCGACGGCGAGATCGCCGTGTGGCGCGAGGACAGGGTTCAGCCTTTCGCCGAGCTGCAAAGGCGTATCGGCCGCAAGACCCTCGGCCCCAAGCTGCTGCGCGAGATTCCCGTGGTGCTGCTGGCCTACGACCTGCTCGAATGGGAGGGGCGCGACCTGCGCGCGCTGCCTCAGTCGCAGCGGCGCGTGCTGCTCGATGAACTCGTCGTGCGCCTGCAGCATCCGTCGCTGCTGCCCAGCCCGATGCTCGAGGGCGCCGACTGGACCGATCTCGCCAGGCAGCGCGAAGCCGCGCGCAGCATGGGCGTCGAGGGCATGATGCTCAAGCGCCGCGACGCGCAGTACGGCGTGGGCCGCACCAAGGACGTCGGTGTCTGGTGGAAGTGGAAGATCGAGCCGCTGAGCATCGACGCCGTGCTGATCTACGCGCAGCGCGGCCACGGCCGGCGCGCGAGCCTCTACAGCGACTACACCTTCGCGGTGTGGGACGGCCCGCCCGGGCAGGAGGACCGCAAGCTCGTGCCCTTCGCCAAGGCCTACTCGGGCCTCACCGACGCGGAGATGGGGCGCGTGGACGCGGTCATCCGCAAGACCACCATCGAGAGCTTCGGGCCGGTGAAGAGCGTGAAGCCGACGCTGGTGTTCGAACTGGGCTTCGAAGGCATCGCGCGCAGCACGCGGCACAAGAGCGGCATCGCCGTGCGCTTTCCGCGCATGCTGCGGTGGCGCGAAGACAAGCCGGTGTCGGAGGCGGACACCTTGCAGACGCTCGCTGCGCTGCTGCCCGGATGACCGACCCCACGGATCCCGGATTTCTCCCTCCCCCTCTGGGGGAGGGCGGAAGTGGGGGCAAGCGGCGTCGAAGTCCGCGCGATGTCGAAGGCCGCGTGCCCCCATCCCAGCCTTCCCCCAGAGGGGGAAGGAGCAAGGTATCCGGGGGTGTTCAAGTGAGCGAGCCAGAGGATCCCGTATTGCTCCCTCCCCCTCTGGGGGAGGGCAGGGGTGGGGGCAAGCGGCGTCGAAGTCCGCGCGATGTCGAAGGCCGCGTGCCCCCATCCCAGCCTTCCCCCAGAGGGGGAAGGAGCAAGGCATCCGGGGGTGTTCAGTGACCGAGCCAGAGGATCCCGTATTGCTCCCTCCCCTCTGCGGGAGGGCGGGGTGGGGGCAAGCGGCGTCGAAGTCCGCGCGATGCCGAAGGCCGCGTGCCCCCATCCCAGCCTTCCCCCAGAGGGGGAAGGAGCAAGGCATCCGGGGTGTTCAAGTGACCGAGCCAGAGGATCCCGTATTGCCCCTCCCTCTGGGGGAGGGCGGGGTGGGGGCAAGCGGCCTCGAAGTCCGCGCGATGTCGAAGGCCGCGTGCCCCCTTCCCAGCCTTCTCCCAGAGCGGGAAGGAGCAAGACATCCGGGGTGTTCAAGTGAGCGAGCCAGAGGATCCCGTATTGCTCCTCCCCTCTGGGGAGGGCGGGGTGGGGGCAAGCGGCGTCGAAGTCCGCGCGATGTCGAAGGCCGCATGCCCCCATCCCAACCTTCCTCCAGAGGGGGAAGGAGCAAGAGCGTCAAGGCCGCCCTCGATGCATGGTTCGAGGTGCGCGGCTGGAAGCCGTTCAAGTTCCAGCGCGAGGTGTGGAAGGCCATCGCCGAAGGCCGGTCGGGCATGCTCCACGCGACCACCGGCGCAGGCAAGACCTATGCAGTCTGGCTCGGCGCGCTGCAGGCCTTCTCGCAGGCCCGCAAGACAACAGCGCGTCCTGCGCCGCCGCCGCTCACCGTGCTGTGGATCACGCCCATGCGCGCGCTGGCCGCCGATACGCTGCGCGCGCTGCAGCAGCCGCTCGAAGCCCTCGGCGATGAAGTGCAACCATGGAGCGCGGGCGCGCGCAGCGGCGACACATCTTCCACCGAGCGCAGCGCGCAGAACCAGCGGCTGCCCACGGTGCTCGTCACCACGCCCGAAAGCCTCTCGCTGCTGCTCGCGCGCGCCGATGCCCGCGAGGTGCTCGGCCATGTGCGCATGACGGTCGTCGACGAGTGGCACGAGCTGCTGGGCAACAAGCGCGGCGTGCAGGTGCAGCTCGCGCTGGCGCGGCTGAAGCGATGGAATCCGGGCCTGGCCGTCTGGGGCATGTCGGCGACGCTGGGCAATCTGCAGGAAGCCATGCACGCGCTGCTGGGCCACGGGGAGGGCGTGCTCGTGCAGGGCCAGGTGCCCAAGACGCTCGTCATCGATTCACTGCTCCCCGGCCGTGCCGAACGCTTCCCGTGGGGCGGCCATCTCGGCCTCACGATGCTGTCGCAGGTGATCGACGAGATCGCCGCGAGCAGCACCACGCTGGTCTTCACCAACACGCGTTCGCAGTCGGAGATCTGGTACCAGGCGCTGCTCGAGGCGCGCCCCGAGTGGGCCGGCACGATCGCGCTTCACCATGGCTCGCTCGACCGCGCGGTGCGCGAGTGGGTCGAGCGAGGCCTGAAGAGCGGCGAGCTCAAGGCGGTGGTGTGCACGTCGAGCCTGGACCTGGGCGTCGACTTCCTCCCGGTGGAACGCGTGCTGCAGATCGGCTCGCCCAAGGGCGTGGCGCGGCTGCTGCAGCGCGCGGGCCGTTCGGGCCACGCACCGGGGCGGCCCTCGCGCATCACGCTCGTGCCCACGCACAGCATCGAGATGGTCGAAGGCTCGGCTGCGCGCACCGCGATCGCGCAGGGGCACATCGAGGCGCGCCACTCGCCGGACCAGCCGCTCGACGTGCTGGTGCAGCACCTGGTGACGGTGGCGCTCGGCGGCGGCTTCGTGCCCGACGACCTGTACGACGAAGTGCGCGGCACCGCGGCCTACGAACGCCTGTCGCGCGAGAGCTGGCAGTGGTGCCTCGACTTCGTGGCGCAGGGCGGCCCTTCGCTCGCGGCCTATCCCGACTACCGGCGGGCCGTGCCCGATGCCGAAGGCGTGTGGCGCGTGCCCGATTCGCGGCTCGCGCGGCGGCATCGCATGAACATCGGCACCATCGTGAGCGACGCGAGCATGGCGGTGCAGTTCGTCGGCGGCGCGAAGATCGGCAGCGTGGAAGAGGGCTTCGTCGCGCGCATGAAGCCCGGCGACTGCTTCCTGTTCGGCGGCCGCCTGCTGGAGCTAGTGCGCATCCACGACATGACCGCCTGGGTGCGGCGCGCCAGCGGCAAGCGGGCCGCGGTGCCGCGCTGGAACGGCGGGCGCATGCCGCTGTCGAACACGCTGGCCGATGCGGTGGTCGAGCAGCTCGCGCTGGCTGACGAAGGACGCTACGACTCGCCCGAGCTGCAGTGCGTGCGGCCGCTGCTGGAGATCCAGCAGCAGTGGTCCGCGCTGCCGACGCCGCGCACGCTGCTGGCCGAGACACTGCGCACGCGCGAGGGCTCGCACCTGTTCCTCTATCCCTTCGCCGGACGGCATGTGCACCTCGGGCTGGCCAGCCTGCTGGCGTGGCGCGTGGCCCAGCACGAGGCCCGCACCTTCTCCATTGCGGTGAACGACTACGGCTTCGAGCTGCTGAGCGCGACGGACGTCGACTGGCCCGCCTTGCTGCCGCAGGCGCTGCGCCTGCCGGACGGCACGCAGGAGGGCGGCGAGGCGCGCACGCTGCTGCTGCACGAAGTGCTGGCCTCGCTCAATGCCGGCGAACTCGCGCAGCGGCGCTTTCGCGAGATCGCGCGCGTGTCGGGCCTGATCTTCCAGGGCTACCCGGGCGAGAAGCGCAGCAGCAGGCAGCTGCAGGCCTCCTCGTCGCTCTTCTGGGAGGTGTTCCGCAAGTACGACCCTGCCAACCGGCTGCTGCTGCAGGCCGAGCAGGAACTGCTTGCGCAGGAACTCGAGATCGGCCGCCTGCAAGCCAGCCTCGCGCGCATGGCCACGCAGGCGCTGGTGCTGAAGCCGCTGGTGCGGCCGACGCCGTTCTCGTTTCCGTTGATGGTCGAGCTGTTCCGCGAGAAGCTGTCGAACGAGAACGTGGCGGACCGCATCGCGCGCATGGTCGAGCAGCTGGAGAAGGCCGCGGGTGGCGCGGTCACGGCCGGCGGCGCGGAGCGCGTGCGCAGCACGCTGGCGTTCGGACAGGAAGGCGCCGGCAAGCCGCCCGCGCCGCGGCGCGAACGCAGGAGGCCGTCCAGGCCGCTGCCGCCGCTGTGAGCGCCGCGCGTGATGTCCCGCGAGTGAAGTGCCGGTCAGCCCGCGCCGTGCGCCTTGACCCAGCGCACGATGTCCGCCGCACCCATCGCACCGGCCTGCCGCGCCACCTCGCGCCCGCCGCGGAACAGTGCCAGCGTGGGGATGCTGCGGATGTTGAAGCGGGCCCCGAGCGCGGGCACGGCCTCGGTGTCGACCTTGGCCAGGCGCACCTTCGGCTCGAGCTGCGCCGCGGCCTGCTCGTAGCCCGGCGCCATCTGGCGACAGGGGCCGCACCACAGTGCCCAGAAGTCGACCAGCACCGGGACCTCGTTGCGCGCGATGTGCCGGTCGAAGGTGGCTTCGTCGGGCAATACAGTCGAATGGGCGGTGAACAGCGGGCGGTGGCAGCTGCCGCAGTCGGGCGCGCTGCCCAGCTGTGCCTCGCGCACGCGGTTGGTGGTGTGGCAATGCGGGCAGACGATGTGCAGCGAGGTCGATTCGGTCATCCGCAAAAAATAGGGCCTGCAGGAGCCAATTGCAAGCCGGCCGCGGCTGCGGTCGTCTTTTGCGACACTTCCACGCCGTGACGCCAACCGATCCTTCCTCCACGTCGCTCCAGGTCCGCTGGGCCGGCGAACTGCTGCAACTGCTGCCCGAGCGCGCGCTGTGGTGGCCCGCCGAAGGCGTGCTGTTCGTGGCCGATCTGCATCTGGGCAAGGCCGCGACCTACCGTGCGCTCGGCCAGCCGGTGCCGGGCGGCACCACGCTCGAGAACCTTGCGCGGCTCGACGCGCTGATCGCTCGGCTGGGGCCGCGGCGCATCGTGTTCCTCGGCGACTTCCTGCATGCGGCACGGGCGCGCAGCGTGCTGGCCACCGTCGAGCCCTGGCGCGAGCGCCATGCGGGCATCGCGATGACGCTGGTGCGCGGCAACCACGACAGCCGCGCGGGCGACCCGCCGGCCACGCTCGGCATCGAGACGGTCGACGAGCCGTACCTGCTGGGCCCGTTCGCCTGCTGCCATCACCCGCAGGTGCATGCCACGCATTTCGTGCTCGCGGGGCACCTGCATCCGGCCTGCAAGCTCCATGGCCCGGGTCGCGACAGCGTGCGCTTGCCGTGCTTCGTGAGCGACACGCAGCAGGCCGTGCTGCCGGCGTTCGGAGAGTTCACCGGCGGTTGGCTGATGGAGACGGCGCCGGGCCGGCGCTTTCATGCCGTGGGCGGCTCGGCCGTGTGGGCGCTGCCCGCCGCCGACTGACTGTCCTGCGCCTTCCCCCGACGGGGCGAGGACGCAATCCAATGGCTCAGAGCACCACGGGCTCGTCCGGCAGTTCGTTCACGTCGAGTTCGCCTTCGCCCAGCGGGAAGTACTCGACCAGCAGCGCCGAGATCTCTTCCAGCGCCTGCGTCAGCCCGTCTTCGAAGCGCCCTTCGCGAAACGCCAGGCCCATGCGCTGCGTCATCGCAGCCCATTCGGCCGCGCCGACGTGCGCGTTGAGGCCGCGGTCGGCCACGATCTCGATGGCGTGCTCGGCCAGCAGCAGGTAGATCAGCACGCCGTTGTTGTGCGCGGTGTCCCATACCCGCAGCTTGCCGAACAGCGTCACCGCGCGCTGCCGGGCCGGCGCGTCGCGCCGCAGGTACGACATCGGCAGGCCGGCCTCGATGCAGATGCGGATCTCGCCGCTGTGGCGGCGCTCGCTCGCACCGACGCGGGCGGTGAGGCGGTCGAGCACATCGGGCGGCAGCACGCGGTGCGTCGCGGCGGCATCGTCGATCCATCGGTGGCGCCAGATGCGGCGCAGCCGCGAGAAGAGGGTGGGTCGGGTGTTCTTCATGGCTGCCTGCTCACCAGTCTCCCGAGGCGCCGCCGCCTCCGAAATCGCCGCCGCCCCCGGAGCTGAAACTGCCGCTGCTGCTGCTACTGCTGCTGCTCGACCAGTCGCTGCTGCCGGAACTGCTCGCGCCGCCCCAGCTGCTGCCGCTGCTGCTGCTCCTGCGCCGCACCGACGTCCCCGAGCCGCCTGCGCCGCCGAATGCCGGCCGCGAACCGGCGAAGGCCGAGGCGATCAGCGCGACCAGGCCCGCGATCACCGAGATGAACATGTTGTGCGTGATGAAGAACGAGACCGCGCCCATGCCGCCGCCCATCACCATCGTGCCGAAGGCCTTGCCCAGAATGGCGCGCACCACGGGCGCGACCGCGAAGAAGCCGAAGAAGAGAAAGATCGCGAAGTCGCCCCAGTCGATGCTGCGGTCGTCGCTCCCGCTGCCGGCGCGTTGCTCGGGCTGCGGCAGCGGCTCGCCGTCGACCAGGCCCACGAGCCGGTCGACCGCCGCGTTCAGCCCGCCCGCGAAGTCGCCGTTGCGAAAGCGCGGCTTCATTTCCTCGTCGATGATGCGCGCGGCCGCCAGGTCGGGCACCGCGCCCTCGAGCGTCTTGGCGACCTCGATGCGCATCTTGCGGTCGTCCTTGGCCACGATCACCAGCATGCCGTCGCCGACGTCCTTGCGGCCGATCTTCCATTCGTTGCCCACGCGGTTGGCGTAGCTCGCGATGTCCTCGGGCTGCGTGGTCGGCACCATCAGCACCACGATCTGCGAACCCTTGCGCTGCTCGAAGGCCGCGAGCCTGGCTTCGAGGCCGGCGCGCTGCGCGCTGTCGAGCGTGCCGGTCTGGTCGATCACGCGCGCGCTCGGCGCGGGCACAGCCAGCGGGCGCGGCCGCGCGGCCTCGGTCGGCATCTGGGCCCGTGCGGGCAGGGGCAGCATCGCCGCGAAGGCCAGCGCCAGCAGCAGCCATGCCGCGAGCCTGTGCCAGTGCGGCTTCGAGCGCCAGGCGGGCGCGTGCGTCGTCGGGTCGGTCGCCACGGGCGTGCGCGCCGCTTACTTCTTCGGCGCGTTGAAGTCGACCGTGGGCGGCGTGGAGATCTGCGCCTCGTTCTGCACAGAGAAGTTCGGCTTGGGCTCGTAGCCGAAGACCTTGGCCGTGAGGTTGCTCGGGAAACTGCGCGCGAGCACGTTGTACTCCTGCACGCTTTCGATGTAGCGGTTGCGCGCCACGGTGATGCGGTTCTCGGTGCCCTCGAGCGTCACGCGCAGGTCGCGGAACGACTGGTTGGCCTTCAGGTCGGGGTAGCGCTCGGACACCACCATCAGCCGCGACAGCGCCGAGGAGAGTTCGCCCTGCGCCTGCTGGAACTTCTGGAAGGCCTCGGGGTTGTTGAGCGTCTCGGGCGTGACCTGGATCGAGGTGGCCTTGGCGCGCGCCTCGATCACCTTGGTAAGCGTGTCCTGCTCGAAGGCGGCCTCGCCCTTCACGGTGGCGACGATGTTGGGCACGAGGTCGGCGCGGCGCTGGTACTGGTTGAGCACCTCGCTCCACGCCGATTTGCTGGCTTCGTCGAGGGCCTGGAACTGGTTGTAGCCGCAGCCGCTGAGCGACACGACGGCCGCAAGAATCAGGAACCAGCGCTTGATCATCATTTGCTTTACCTCCGCAGTTGGGGGCCGAAGTTAGCATAGGACCCGCCCGTCCCCTCCGCTGTCGACCGCCATGGCGTCCTATCCAGTCAGTCCCCTCCAGGCCCTGCAGGCCGCCAGCCGCGCGGCACCGCCCGCCGCTTCCGATGCCTTCGGGACACTGCTGTTCGCCGGCGCAACCGGCGCGCTGGGCGCCGAGCTGCTGCGCCGGCTGGCGGGCAGCCACCGGCATGCGCACACCCGCGTGCTGGCGCGCGAGCCGATGCGCGACGGCCTGCGCGGCGTGGAAACCTGCCTGAGCCCGGCCGGCCCGATCGATGAATGGCCCGTCACTTCGGCGCATACCGCCATCGTCGCCTTCGATCCGCCGCGGCTGTACCACGACCGCGAACGCGCGCTGTGGGTGCCGGAGCCCGCCGACCTGCCCGCGCTCGCGCGCTGGCTGCGCGCCTGCGGCGTGCAGACGCTGGCCATCGTCCAGCCGCACGACCAGGGCAAGCTGCCCGAGGCGCTCAAGCGCGGCCTCGCCAGCCTCGACGAGCAGGCGGTGGTGGCCTGCGGCTTCGAGCGCGTGATCCTCGTGCGCTCGGCGCGCAAGCCGGTGAACGCGACGTTCGCCAATCCGCTGGAACGGCTCGCCGCGTGGATGCTGTCGGTCGTGCGCTTCATGGTGCCGACCAGCGAACAGCCGGTGCGCGCGTCGAAGGTGGCCGAGCTGGTCGACCTGGCGCTGCGCATCGCGCCGCCGGGCGTGCACGTGGCCGCGCCCGAGCTGGTGTGGCAGGCCGCGCAGGGCGACATGCCCGGCGTGGCGGCCCGGTGGCTGCACGCGCCGCACGTGGACTCCTGAGCCGGAGGGCCAAGGCCACGCGCCACCCGCTGGCGCTTTCTGTTTCAGGGCCAATCGGGGCCATGCAGTACCGCCGTCACGGTCCGCGCGGCAGAATCACGCCATGCCCAAGACCCCACTCCGCGCCGCCGCGGCCATCGGCGGCACCGCCGACGACGCCGAAGCGGCCTTCTACGAAGCGCTGCAACGCGGCGACATCGATGCGCTGATGGCCTGCTGGGCCGACGAGGACGAGGTGTTCTGCGTGCACCCCGGCGGCCCGCGCCTGGTGGGCGCGGTGGCCATCCGCGCGGCCTTCGAGCAGATGTTCGGCAACGGCGCCATCCACGCCACGCCGGCGCGGGTGCGCAAGATCGAGTCGCTCGCGAGCGCGGTGCACAACGTGCTCGAGCGCATCGAGGTGCTCACCGCCGAAGGCCCGAAGCACGCCTTCGTGCTGGCCACCAACGTCTATCACAAGACCGCCGAAGGCTGGCGCCTGGTTGCCCACCATGCGAGCCCGGGCAGCGCGCGTGAGCCGGACGACGCCAACGATCCGCCCCAGACCCTTCATTGATGCCGTCCTTCGCTTCTTCCCCGTCTCCTTCACCTTCGGCTGCCTCTTCCTCCTTCCAGCCGCTGCTGGACTACGCCGCGCCGCGCTGGCTGCCCGGCGGCAACCTGCAGACCATCTGGGCCGCGCTGTATGCGCGTCGCTTCGACGGGCTGGCGCCCATCTACCGGCGCGAGCGCTGGCCCACGCCCGACGGCGACTTCATCGATGTCGACTTCGTCGACGCGCCGGCGTCCGCGGGGGCGCATGCACCCCTGCTGGTGCTGTTCCACGGCCTCGAAGGCTCATCGCGCAGCCACTACGCGGAGGCCTTCGCGGTCCTCGCCGCCTCGCGCGGCATGGCTTTCGCGGTGCCGCACTTCCGCGGCTGCAGCGGCGAACTGAATCTGGCGCCGCGCGCCTACCACTCGGGCGATTTCGAGGAGATCGGCTGGATCCTCGCGCGCATGCGCGACCAGCATGCGGCCAAGGGCGGCGGGCCGGTGCTGGCCGCGGGCGTGTCGCTCGGCGGCAATGCGCTCATGCGATGGGCTTCTGAAGCCGGAGAAACCGCTTCGGCCGTGGTGAGTGCCGTGGCCTCGGTCTGCGCGCCGCTCGATCTCGCGGCGGGCGGCGACGCCATCGGCCGCGGCTTCAACAAGCTCGTGTACACGCGCATGTTCCTCAACACCATGAAGCCCAAGGCGCTGGCCAAGCTGGCGCAGTTCCCGGGCCTGTTCGACCGCGAACGGCTGGTGTCGGCCCGCAACCTCTACGAGTTCGACAACGTCTTCACCGCGCCGCTGCACGGCTTTCGCGACGCCGAGGACTACTGGGCGCGCGGCTCGGCCAAGCCGCACCTGGCGTCGGTGCGCGTGCCCGCGCTGGTGGTGAATGCGCTCAATGACCCGTTCATTCCTGCGCGCAGCCTTCCCGCCCAGCGCGAGGTGGGCTCGCACGTGACGCTGTGGCAGCCCGCGCACGGCGGTCACGTCGGTTTTCCGACGGGGCTGCCGCCGGGGCATGTGCGGGGCATGCCGGAGCGGGTCGGCGGCTGGTTGGCCGAGTTCGCGTAGCTGGCGCATTCGTGAGGGCCGCCGCGCATGGTCGCCCGAAGCGGCCGGCCTGCCCCCGGCGGGGTGCCGGCGAAGTGACACGAAGTGCACGGAGCCTGGGGGGGAGCAAAATGCAGCCATGGACGACATCGTCAGACAAGCATTGGCCAAATGGCCCAACGTGCCGCACTGCTACGGCTGGCTCGGCCTCGATGCACGCGGCAACTGGTACATGCGCGACGACCGCACCCAGGCGCAGGGACCGTTCCGCACGGCCAAGGGCTCGATGCTGCGGCACGACAAGCTGATCGAATTCATCCACCGCAACTACGAGCACGACGACGAGGGCCAATGGTTCTTCCAGAACGGGCCGCAGCGCGTGTACGTGGAGCTCGAGGCCGCGCCGCTGGTCTGGCGCGTGGCCGAGGAGGGCGACGGCTTCACAGTGACCTCGCACACGGGCCAGCCGGTCGAGGTGTCGGCTTGCCTGCTCGACGCGGAAGGCCGGCTCTACCTGGACTCGCCGATCGGCCTGGGCCTCGTGCACACGCAGGACGTGGGCATTGCGGCCGAAGCGGTCGAGCGCGGGCTCTGGACGCCCGAAGCCGTGCTGGCCGACGAGCTGCCGCGCCGCTTCGGGCATGTCCTGAGCCCGGCGCAACGCCATGCCGAAGCGGCTGCGGCATCTTCGAAACCCTGAACCTGTCCATCCTGCGTGGGCGACGCCCATGAAAAAAGCCGGCGCTGGGCCGGCTTTTTCGTGGGACTAGGGAAAACGCTTACTTGGCAGCAGCGCTGGCCTCGGAGGCCGCGCCTTCCGCCGGCGCTGCGCCCGAGGCGCCTTCCGCAGGTGCCGCGGCGGCGGGACGGTCGGGCACCGGGAACTTGGCGCCGCCGGCATTGGCCATGTAGACCACCGCACGGCCGATCTCGAGGTCTTCGAAGTCGCCACCGCCCTGTGCGGGCATCGCACCCTTGCCCTTCAGGGCGTGTTCGAGCAGTGTCGGGTAGCCCTGGCCGATGCGAGGACCCCAGGCGGCTGCGTCCTGGAAGTGCGGTGCGCCGGGGATGCCGGGCGCGCCGTGGCAGGTGGCGCACTGGGCCTTGAACACGGCCTCGCCGGTGGCCAGCGGGCGGTTGGCGTCGCGGATCTCGATGGCGCCGATCTTCTTGAGTCGCTCGGCCACTTCGCGGTCCCGCGCTTCCTTCGTCACGCCGTAGAGCGCCATGTTGTCGCCCTCTGCGGTACCGGCGGGCTTGTTGCCCGAGACCACGTAGGACACGAGACCCACGATGATCAGGATCGGTGCGATGAAGGAAAAAAACACCGCGAGCAGCAGTTGCTTCGGGTTCTTGATCGGCCCGGTGTGGGCTTCTTCTGTGGCCTGGTAATGCGGGTCTGCGCTCATTGGCGTCCTCAATATCGGGGGCTCGTCGGGGGGCGTTTCCTAACCAACCGGCGATTATAGAGAGACCCCTTGCCCGGAGGGGCAAGGGAGCACCCTTAGAGGACGCGTTTGCGTCAGCCCTTGCTGGCGGCGCTGACGGCGCTGTCGCGCGTGGCCCAGCCGCCGCCCAGCGTCTTGTAGAGCGTGACCTGGTTCTGCAGCTGCAGCAGCCGCGTGGTCACGGCAGACTGCTGCGCAGTGAAGAGCGAACGCTGCGCGTCGAGCAGGTCGAGCGCACTCGCGATGCCGTTGCGGTAGCGCAGGTCGGAGAGCTTGAAGCGCACCGACTCGGCCTCGGCCTGCGCACGCTGCGCGCGCACCTGTTCGCCCAGCGTGGCGCGGCCCGCGAGCGCATCGGCCACCTCGCGGAACGCGGTCTGGATCGACTTCTCGTACTGCGCTACCGCGATCTCGCGCCCGGCCTTGGCCGAGTCGAGCGTGGCGATGTTACGGCCCGCGTCGAAGATCGGCAGCGTCACCGTGGGCGCGAACGACCAGGCCTTGGAGCCGCGGTCGAACAGGCCCGAGAACTCGGAACTCGCGGTGCCGATGCTGCTGGTGAGCGACACGCGCGGGAAGAAGTTCGCGCGCGCCGCGCCGATGTTGGCGTTGGCCGCGATCAGCTGCTGCTCCGCGGAGCGGATGTCGGGGCGTTCAGCCAGCAGGTCAGAAGGCAGTCCGGCGGGCACGTCGGGCATCGGCGTGATGCCGTCCAGTCCCTTGGTGCCGCCGGCGGTTGCTTCGGCCGGCACCGGCGCACCGAGCAGCAGCGCCAGCGCGTTCTCGTCCTGCTGGCGCACGCGCAGCTGCTGCGCATACGAAGCACGCGCGGTTTCCAGCAGCGAGTTCGCGGCCTGGAAGTCGAGCTCGGACGACACGCCGTTGTCGAAGCGCAGCTTCGTCAGGCGCACCGACTCTTCGCGCGTGTTCAGCGTCTGGCGCGTGATCTCGAGCAGCTCGTCGTCGGCCAGCAGCGTAAGCCAGCCGTTGGCGACCGAGGCGACGAGGCTGATCTGCACCGCCTTGCGGGTCTCGTCGGTGGCCAGGTACTGCGCCAGGGCCTGGTCCTTCAGCGCGCGGATGCGGCCGAAGAAGTCGATCTCCCAGGCGGTGAAGCCGAAGTTGACGCTGTACTGCGACGCCACGCTGCCCTGGCTCGGGTCGATCGCCTGGTAGGCGTTGGGACTCGAGCGCGAGCCGGTGCCCGTGAGGCCCAGCGCCGGGAACAGCGCCGAGCGCTCGATCTGGAACTGCGCGCGCGCCTGCTCGATGTTGAGCACCGACACCCGCAGGTCGCGGTTGTTGGCCAGCGAGGTCTGGATCAGGCCTGCCAGGCGCGCATCGGTGAAGAAGTCCTGCCAGGGCAGGTTGGCCGCGGCCTGGCCGGCCGGCTGTGCCGGGTCGCCCGGGTAGGTGGTCGGCACCGGCGCGGCGGGACGCTCGTAGGTCGGGATCAGCGAGCAGCCGGCCAGCAGCAGGGCTGCTGCCAGGGCGGTGGGAATCAATTTCGTCATTGTCATAGCGACTCCATGGCCGTTCGCGCTGCAAGCACAGCACGGCCTGTTCGGGAAACACCGCGGAACCGGCTCTGCCGGGCCGCTGGTGTTGCCCCCTGCAAGGGGCTGGGCGCAGCGACACGCAGTGCGCGAAGCCTGGGGGTGTGCCCGGGTTCGGTCATTGTTGGGGTTCCTCCGCGACGCCGGCGGCTTCGGCATGCCGCTTGTCGGCCTCGCGCTGTCGTGCACTGCCCTTGAACAGCGTGCGCACCACCACGAAGAAGATCGGCACGAAGAACACCGCCAGGGCAGTGCCCGTGACCATGCCGCCGATCACGCCCGTGCCGATGGCGCGCTGGCTGGCCGAACCTGCGCCGGATGCGAGGAACAGCGGCAGCACGCCGAGGCCGAACGCCAGCGACGTCATCACGATCGGACGGAACCGCAGGTGGGCCGCGGTGAGCGCCGCCTCGACGACGCCCTTGCCCTGGGCCTGCAGGTCCTTCGCGAACTCGATGATCAGAATCGCGTTCTTCGCGGACAGGCCGATGATGGTGATCAGGCCCACCTGGAAGTACACGTCGTTCGAATACGAACGCAGCATGGTCGCCAGCAGCACGCCGATGACGCCGAGCGGCACCACCAGGATCACCGCGAGCGGAATCGTCCAGCTCTCGTACAGCGCGGCCAGGCACAGGAACACCGCCAGGATCGCGAAGCCGTAAAGAATGATCGACTGCGAACCCGCGAGCTTTTCTTCGCGCGACTGGCCCGTCCATTCGAAGCCGAAGCCTTGCGGCAGCTGCGCGGCGAGCTTTTCCATCTCGGCCATGGCGGCGCCCGTGCTGTAGCCGGGGGCCGCGTCGCCGCTGATGCGGATCGCCGGGTAGCCGTTGTAGCGCACCGTCTGCGTCGCGCCCTTCACCCAGCGGGTGGTCGCGAATGCCGCGAGCGGCACCGGCTGGCCCTGGCTGTTGGCTGCGTTCAGCTTCAGCAGGTCGTCCGGCTGCATGCGGGCCGGTGCGTCGGCCTGCACCACCACGCGCTGCAGGCGGCCGCGGTTCGGGAAGTCGTTCACGTAGCTGGAGCCCAGCGCCGTCGACAGCGTCGAGTTGATCGAGTCGAAGGTCACGCCCAGTGCGTTGGCCTTGTCGCGGTCGATGTCGATCTGCAGCTGCGGCGCATCTTCCAGGCCGTCGGGGCGGACCTGCGCCAGGATCTTGCTCTGCCCGGCCATGCCCAGCAGCTGGTTGCGTGCGTTCACCAGTGCCTCGTGGCCCGCGCCGGCGCGGTCCTGCAGGCGGAAGCTGAAGCCGGTCGCGTTGCCCAGTTCGGGAATGGGCGGCGGGCTCAGCGGGTAGATGAAGGCGTCGCGGATGCCCGAGAGCGCACCGAAGGCACGGCCGGCCAGCGCGCTGGCGGAGTGGGCCGGGTCCTTGCGTTCGTCCCAGTCCTTCAGCGTCACGAAGGCGAGGCCCGCGTTCTGGCCCTGGCCCGAGAAGCTGAAGCCCATCACGCCCACCATGCTCTGCACTTCGGGCTGCTTCAGGATGAAGCCCTCGACCTGCTGCATGACCGACAGCGCACGCTCCTGCGTGGCGCCCGGCGGCAGCTGCACGTTCACGATGATGTTGCCCTGGTCTTCCTGCGGCAGGAACGAGCTCGGCAGGCGCAGGTAGGCCACCACGACCGCGCCGATGATCGCCGCATAGATGATCAGGTAGCGCGCGGCACGGCGCAGCAGGCGCGAGACCACGCTTTCATAGCCCTTGGCCGTGCGCGTGAACACCCGGTTGAACCAGCCGAAGAAGCCGCGCTTCTCGTGGTGGTGGCCGGCTTCCACCGGCTTGAGCAGCGTGGCGCACAGCGCGGGCGTGAGCGACAGCGCCATGAACGCCGAGAACGCGATCGACGCGACCATCACCGCCGAGAACTGGCGGTAGATGTTGCCGGTCGAGCCGGCGAAGAACGCCAGCGGCACGAACACCGAGATCAGCACCACGGTCACGCCGATGATGGCGCCCGAGATCTGCTTCATGGCCTTGCGCGTGGCTTCGAGCGGCGACAGCCCCTCTTCGCTCATGATGCGCTCGACGTTCTCCACCACCACGATCGCATCGTCCACCACGATGCCGATCACCAGCACCATGCCGAACATGGTCAGCACGTTGATCGAGAAGCCAAGCGCCAGCAGCGTGGCGAAGGTGCCCAGCAGCGCCACCGGCACCACGATCGTCGGGATGATCGTGTAGCGCCAGTTCTGCAGGAAGATGAACATCACCACGAACACCAGCGCCACGGCTTCCAGCAGCGTCTTGACCACTTCGGTGATCGAGATGCTCACGAAGCGCGAGCTGTCGTACGGAATCGCCCACTTCACGCCCTGCGGGAAGTACCTGGAGAGCTCGTCCATCTTGGCGCGCACGGCCTTGGCCGTCTGCAGCGCGTTGCCCGAAGGCGTCTGCTGGACGCCGATGCCCACCGCCGGCGCGCCGTTCAGGCGTGCCGAGGTGGCATAGGCCTGGCCGCCCAGTTCGATGCGGGCCACGTCCTTCAGCCGCACGGTCGAGCCGTCGGTGTTGGCGCGCAGCACGATTTCCTTGAACTGGTCGACGTTGGCGAGCTGGCCGTTCACCACCACCGTGGCGGCAATGGCCTGGCCGGGCACGTTCGGCAGGTCGCCGATGGTGCCCGATGCCACTTGCGCGTTCTGCGCCTTGATGGCGTTGTTCACGTCGTTGGCCGACAGGTTGTAGCCCTGCAGCTTGGCCGGGTCGATCCAGATGCGCATCGCGTTCTCGGTGCCGAACAGCTGCGCCTGGCCAACGCCGGGAATGCGCTGCAGCTCGGGGACGATGTTGCGCGAGGCGTAGTCGCCCAGCGCCACCGGGTCGTATGCGGGGTTGTCGGACGAAAGGATCGTGAACAGCAGGAAGTTGTTGCGCGACTTGTCCACGCGCACGCCCTGCTGCGTCACCACGGCCGGCAGGCGCGGCGTCGCGCGCGACAGCCGGTTCTGCACGTCCACCTGCGCGAGGTCGGGGTCGGTGCCCTGCTCGAAGCTGATCGTGATGGTGCCGGTGCCGTCGGCCTGGGCCACCGATTCCATGTAGATCAGGCCCGGCGAGCCGTTCATTTCGCGTTCGATCACGGACAGCACGCTGTCCTCGAGCGTCTGCGCCGAGGCGCCGGGGTACGCGGCGTTGATCACGATGGCCGGCGGAGCCACCGGCGGGTACTGCGAGATCGGCAGCTGGGTGATTGCCACACTGCCCATCACCAGGATGAACAGCGCGATCACCCAGGCAAAGATCGGGCGGTCGATAAAGAATTTGGCCATGCGGGCTCGCTCCTAACTTACTTCTTCTCGGCCGGGGCCGAAGCCTGGCCACCGGCTGCGGGAGCCGCTGCCGCTGCCGGAGCCGATGCGGCCGCCGCGGGCGCGGCTGCTGCGTTCGGGTCCGGCTTCTTCCAGGGCACCGCCTTCACCGGCGTGCCGGGCGGCATCATCTGCAGCTTCTGGAAGCCGTCGACCATCACCTGTTCGCCGGCCTTCAGGCCGTCGAGCACCACCCACTGGTTGTCCTTGGCGGCGCTGATCTTCACGTTGCGCTGGCTGATCTTGCCGTCGGCGCCCACCACCGAGACGGTGTCGCCCTGCTGCGTGCGCGTCACGGCCTGCTGCGGCACCACGATCGCGTTGGTGGCCTGGGCCTGTTCGAGCTTCACGCGAACGTAGAGGCCCGGCAGCAGCTCGCCCTTCGGGTTGGGCACTTCGGCGCGCAGCGTCACCTGGCCGGTGGTCGAGTCGACCGTGAGGTCGGAGAACAGCAGCTTGCCTTCCAGCGGATAGTCGGTGCCGTCCTCGAGCACCACGCGGATGCTGGCGGCCTCGCCGCCGCCGGCGCGCTTGTACTGGCCATCGGCCACGGCGCGGCGCAGCTTCAGCACGTCGGTGGCCGACTGAGTGAAATTCACGTACACGGGGTTGATCTGCTGCACCACCGCCAGCTCCGTCGCGTCGCCCTGGCCCACCAGCGCGCCTTCGGTCACCAGCGCACGGCCGATACGGCCCGAGATGGGCGAGGTCACGTCGGCATAGCCGAGGTTGATCTTGGCGGTCTGCACGGCAGCGCGGCCGGCGGCCACGTCGGCCTCGGCCGTCTTCTGCGACGCCACGGCGGTGGCGTATTCCTGCTTGCTCACTGCGTTGGCTTCCACCAGCGGCTTGTAGCGATCGGCCAGGGCCTTGGCCTGCACGGCGTTGGCTTCGGCGCGCGCCAGCGTGGCCTGCGCGTTCTGCGAGGCGGCCACCAGCGGTGCGGGATCGATGCGGAACAGCAGCTGGCCGGCCTTCACGTCGCTGCCTTCGCGGAATTCGCGCTTGAGCAGGATGCCCGCGGCACGGGCGCGAACCTGTGCGACGCGCGAGGCCTCGAGGCGGCCGGGCAGTTCTGTGACCAGTCCGACGTCGGTCGGCGCGGCCACCACCACGCCCACCTCGGGGGCGGGACGGGCGCCACCGCCGCCGCCCTGGGCGGCAGGCGCGTCACTCTTGCCGCACCCCGCGAGGACCAGCAGGACGACGGCGGCCACGGTCGCGAGACGCGGCGAAAAGGACGATTGACGCGAGACATGCAGGAGAGGCATGCGATTCCTTTGAAGCGAAGACGGGAGATGGCGCGTTCACGGGGCGAACCGCAAACCAGCACAGACAGGCGGGCCATCGGGAAAGCCGGGTAGTTTACATACATTCATGGATGTATAGTGACACCGCGCAATGGCCCCACGATACGTAAAGGGCGTTGGCTTTACAAATCAGGAGACTTGGTGGCACGTCGTACGAAGGAAGAAGCACTGGCTACGCGGAATCGCCTGCTCGATGCCGCGGAGTTGCTGTTTCAGGCGCAAGGTGTCTCGCAGACCACGCTGCAGCAGATCGCGCAGCAGGCCGGCGCGACGCGCGGCGCCATCTACTGGCATTTCAAGGACAAGGCCGACCTCTTCAACGCGATGATGGAGCGCGTCATCCTGCCGCTCGAAGCCGGCCCCCGCGCTGCCGCCGTGGCCGTCGGTACCGACGACCCGCTGGCCGAGATCGAGGACGGCATGGTCCACGCGCTCAACCTCATGGCCACCGATCCGCAGGTGCGCCGCGTGTTCGACGTGGCGACCCACAAGGTCGAATACACCCACGACATGGCCTCGGTGCAGCAGCGCCACCTCGATGCGCGCAACGCCTGCGTGGTCGATTTCGAGAAAGCTTTGCGGCTGGCCGCGCGGCGCGGCCACATCAAGCTGCCCGTGCCCGGCTACGTGGCGGCACAGGGGCTTCACGCGCTCATCAGCGGCCTCATACAGAACTGGCTGCTCGACCCCGAGGCCTTCGAGCTCGTGCCCACGGGACGGCGCACCTTCAGGGTGTATCTCGCGGGGCTCGGCTTCGTTCGTCCGCAGCCCGGCGCCCCTGTTGCGGGCGAGCCCGAAACACTGGCCGCCTGATAGGCCATAATCACGGGCTCCGGCGCGCGCCGGAACCCCCAACCTCGCTGTATTTCAACGGATAGAATTCGGCCCTCCGAAGGCTGAGATCCAGGTTCGATTCCTGGCGGCGGGACCAGACACACATGGATGAATCCGGTAGAGCGAAGGCTCTTCCGGATTTTTTCATGTCCGCTCGGTACACGACGCATGGGGCCTGGGTCGATCGCCCCGCAATCGTCGGACATCGCCGCAATGCGATATCGCCGCCACGGGCATCTGGTCTTGCCCGGCAGGCAACGCCTTTTGAGCGTGAACAAAGTCACAAATCTCAAAAAACGCCTTCCTGAATGTAATCCATTGGTATTGGTTTTGCGTAAAAAGGGTTCGGCTTCGGTTTCGAAGCGCTTGCGCTCCACAAGGGCGCCAACCCTGAGAGCACCGTCAAAGGACGGTCGAAGAACAATGACGCACGAAGATCAACTATTGGCTGCCGAGGCTGCCGGGCGCCTCGGCCACATCGATGTACTGGACACGCAGATCTCCGGCATCTGCTCGATGCTGCACGCTCTCTACATGGCGCATCCGGCCCAGGAAAAGGTTCGTCGCCAGTTCGACCGGCTTCTGGCCAACCTGCTCGACTCGCCCGACGTGGTCGACGAGCCCGATCGCGCGCTCGTCCTGCAGGCGACGGCAGCCGCGCTCCTGACGAACCGCTGAGGCCGGGCCGGACTTCGCTCGAGCCTCGGCCTGCCGTCCGGCAAGGCCCGTTGCGCGCCGTCGATATACTGCGCGCGTCACACGAAAGCGTGACCGGGATTGGTCTCCCGAAGCATCTCTGCGACGCAAGCCGCAGTTCCCCGCAGGGTCTGCGGCTTCGTCGTTCGTGCCTCCATTTTTTGGCGGCTCGACGGGCGGGCGCAAGCCCGGCCGGTTCTCGCAAGAGGTGCCCGGTAGACCAACCCGTCGAGCTGCCGCCTTCGATTGGTCTCGGATGCGGCGGTTTCAGCAAACCGCACCTCTTGGAGGCCATCCATGGCTGATTCCTCACGCGCATCCGCGCCCGCTCCCGCTTCTTCCGAATTCCTCGAATCGATCGAGTCCCTTGTCCTGCAGGCAGACGACGACATCGAATCCATCCGCAACGCGCACGGCGCGTACGCGTGCCTCGAGAAACTGATTCTTCCGCAGCGCGTGAACGACACGGAGCACATGCATCCGACGCGCTCCGAGCTTGGCGCGCTGATGGGCCTGCTCAACGAGGAACTGCGGCGCTGCATCGACGCGGCCGGCACAACGATCGCGTCCCTGCACCACGCCGCGCGCCAGCCCTCGCAGCAGGTCCTCGTCGACCACCAGTGACAGCAGCGACCAGCGCAGCCGCTGCGCCCAGGTCGACTCGGGCTCCTGGTGCAGCACCCGGCGCTGCCCGCCGCGCAGGAAGCTCCACTGCAGCCCGCCAAGCTCCGGCGCCTCGCTCACCGCGAAGCTCGCGGGCATGCGCTCGCGCTCGAAGTAGGGCGGCACGACGAGCAGCGCGGAACAGGGCGAGGTTGGCGGCCATGACCGCGCCTTCGGTCGCGCTGCTCGAACTGCTGCGCGACACCACGGCGCGGCATGTGGTGGTGCTGTCGGGCGACCGCCACATGTCGAGCGTGGCGAGCCTCTTCCTGCGCGGCGCACACGGGCCGGTGGAAGTGGTCTCGGTGGTGTCGTCCGGCCTGTATGCGCCATGGACCTTCGCCGATTCGTGGCCCGACGAGTCCTGGCTCGGGCGACCGATGGACGGTGTCGGGACCCGCGCGCCTCGCGCCGACATGGCGTTCGTCAGCGTGGCCCGGCCGGCGCGGTCACAACATGCCGAAGTGCGAGGGCGGCCGCCCCAGCGTCTTGCGGAACATCGTCGAGAACGCACCGGGGCTGTCGTAGCCCATGTCGAGCGCCACCGCGGTCACCGGTTCGCCCGCGGCGAGCCGCGACAGCGCCACCAGCACGCACGCGCGCTGGCGCCATTTGCCGAAGGACATGCCGGTCTCCAAGCCGAAACGCCGGTTGAAGGTGCGCTCGCTCACGTTCAGGCGCGCGGCCCACGCGGCCGGCGCCGCGTGCACGTCGGGCTGGCGCAGGAAGTCCACGCACAGCATGGCCAGCGCGGCGTCGCGCGGCAGCGGCACATGCAGTGGCAGCACCTCGGCACGCGACAGTTCGTGCAGCACGAGGCGCATCAGCACGCCGTCGCGGCTCTGCCGGTCGTACTCGGGCGGCAGGTCGACGGCCTCCATCAGCAACTGGCGCAGCAGCGGCGACACGTTCAGCACCTGGCACTGGTCGCCCTGGCGCGGCACGGCGCGCGGCTCGATGTAGAGGCTGCGCGTGCTCACGCCGAGCATGCGCACGCGGTGCGGCTTGCCGGCCGGTATCCATACGCCGCGCTGCGGCGGCACGACCCATGCGCCGTCGTCGGAGCCGACCTCCATCACGCCCGTGGCGCCGTACAGGAACTGCGCGCGGCGGTGGCTGTGCGTGTGCAGCAGGTGGCCCGGCGGGTAGTCGGTGCCGATGGCCAGCACCGGGCGGTCGATGGCGTCGACGGTGTCGATGGAGATGTTGCGCATCGGAAGCGGGCAGCGAATGGCGTGGCCGGAATGAAAACATCATTGTCGAACATGCGCAAGCGCGCCAGCCGATGGACGCCTATCTTCAAGGCCTTGCCTTTCCCGACTTCAACCTTGCAGGAGCTTCTTCGTGTCGATCTATCTCGTGCTCGTGGCCTTCGGCGGCCTCGCGGGCGTCACCACCGTGCTGTTCGGCTTCGGCGGCGGCTTCGTCGTGGTGCCGTTGCTCTACCGCGCGCTCATCCTCGCGCACGGCGCCGACAGCGCCGTCGGCCGCTCCGCCATGCATATCGCCGTGGCCACCTCCACCTGCGTGATGATCGTGAGCGCGCTGCTCGCCACGCGGCGCCACCAGCGCGCCGGCACGATCGACTGGACGCTGATCCGTCCGCTGCTGGGCGTCATCGGCATCGGTGCGGCGGCGGGTGCGGCGCTGGCCGTGGCCGCCGACGGCGAACTCGTGCGCTGGGCCTTCATCGCCTACCTGGGCCTGACGATTCTCGATTGCGTGTTCCGGCCGGGCTTCATGACGCACGACGCGGCGGCCGTGGTGCGTCCGCTGTCGAGGCCGGTGGCCACCGCGGGCAGCTTCGTCATCGGGCTGGTCGCGGCTTTCCTCGGCGTGGGCGGCAGCGTGATGACCGTGCCGCTGATGCGGCGCCGCGGCATCGTCATGACGCGCGCCACCGCCATGGCCAATCCGCTGTCGCTGCCCATCGCGCTGGCGGGCACCGCCACCTACATGGCGCTGGCGTGGCGCTCGGGCGCGGCGCTCGAGGGCTGGCACATCGGCTATGTCGACGTGCCGGCGTTCGCCGCGCTGGTCGCCGGCTCGCTGGCCGGCGTGCGCGCCGCCGCGCCGCTGATCGGCCGCATGCCGGACCGGGTGCATGCCTGGGGCTACATCGCGCTGCTCGTGCTGGTGCTGGCCGGCATGGCGCTGCGCTGAGCGCGTAGGCGAAGTTCGACACTTCGGCCGCACCCGTTGCGGCGCCGTGACGGGCCTGACACCATGGCCGCATGCCTTACCAACTCCACTACTGGCCCACCATCCAGGGCCGCGGCGAATTCGTGCGGCTCGCACTCGAGGCGGCCGGTGCCGACTATGTCGACGTGGCGCGCCTGCCGGAATCGAAGGGCGGCGGCGGGTCCGCGCTCGGCGAGCTGCTCGACGATCCGCACAACGCGCGTCCGGCCTTTGCGCCGCCGTTCCTGGTGGACGGCGACATCGTCGTCGGGCAGACCGCCGCGATCCTGCTGTACCTGGGGCCGCGGCTCGGGCTGGCGGGCGTGGGCGAGTCGGACGGGCTGTGGACGCACCAGCTGCAGCTGACCATTGCCGACGTGGTGGCCGAGGCGCACGACACGCACCATCCGATCTCGACCGGCGCCTACTACGAAGACCAGCGCGAGGCGGCCGCGCAGCGCGCGAAAGGCTTTCGCGACGAGCGCATCCCGAAGTTCCTGAACTGGTTCGAGCGGGTCCTGCAGCGCAACCCCGCGGGCGACCTGCACCTGGTGGGCGACACGCTCACCTACGCGGACCTCTCGCTGTTCCAGTTGATCGACGGGCTGCACTACGCCTTTCCGAAGGCCACGGCGAGGGCGCTGGCCGCCACGCCGGCGGTCGAGAAGCTGCACGCCAACGTCAGGCGTCGTCAGCGCGTGCACGAGTACCTGCAGAGTCCGCGCCGCATCGCGTTCAACGAGGACGGCATCTTCAGGCGCTACGCCGAACTCGACGGCTAGGCCCCGACGCGCCGGTCGACCAGCGCGGCTGCGTCCTTCCACGCAGGCAGCAGCACCAGGCCCTCGACCGTCACCGGCTTTCGCTGCGGGCCGAACAGGTACCGGTGCGGCACGATGCCTTCGAGATGGCGCAGCACGTCGGTGCGGTCGTCGATGAAGTGCGTGATGTGCAGCTGGCGGCAATGGTCCGCCTTCTGCGGACGCTGCAGGCAGAAGCGCAGGTTGTCGGGCGCCATGCCTGTGCGCTCGAAGAAGGCGTGGTGCCGCAGCCAGGCGCGGCTCTTGGCCTGCACGCTCGGGCCGCACTTCGACACCAGCCAGACGCGGCCTTCGAACCGTTCGACCAGCGGTGCCACGGCGTCGAACATGCCTTCGTAGGGCGGGGTGTCCAGCGCGTCCTGCAGCGATCCGCCGATGAAGGCGGTGTCCGCACCGTCGGCGCCTTCGGCCGCGATGAGCACGCGGCCGATGTCGATGCCGAGGCGTGGAATGGATGCCTTTTCTTTTTTCATTTCTCGTTCCTCTTCTTTCTTGTGTGTTGATGCAGCGCAATCGTAGGAACGAAGGCAATCCACGGGAACTACTGATATTGAATGTGCTATCCATAAAATGGATAGATGGAAATTCCACGCACCAACCTCGATGCCTTGCAGTCGTTCGCCGTGTTCGCCGACACGCTGAACTTCAGCGAGTCGGCGCGGCTGCTGCACATCAGCCAGCCCGCGCTGCATGCCAAGGTGCGCAAGCTGTCGGAGCAGCTCGACGCCAGGCTGTATGTGCGCGTGGGCAGCGCCCTCGAACTCACGAGCGCGGGCGAGCAGGTGGCGCGGCATGCGCGCGAACTGCTGCTGCTCAACCAGCGTTTCGTGAAGGGGCTTGCCGACGGGCAGGACAAGCCGGTCGCCACGCTGGCCGCCGGCGAGGGCGCCTACCTCTACCTGCTGGGCAAGGCGCTGTCGAAATTCTCGGGACCGGGCGCATCGCCGCACCTGCAGCTGCTCACGCGCAACCGCGACGAGGCCATCCAGGCCGTGCGTGCAGGGCAGGCGCAACTGGGCATCGCACCGCTGGGAACGGTGCCGGCCGACCTGCATGCGGTGCGCCTCACGGTGGTGGGGCAGGTGCTGGTGATGCCGCGCGCGCATGCGCTGGCATCGCGCAAGCACGTTAGGCTTCGCGACCTGAGGGACGCGCAGCTGATCGTGCCCCCGGTGGGCCGGCCGCACCGCGAAATGCTCGGCAGGCTGCTGCAGGCCGAGTCGGTGCCTTGGCAGCCTTCGCTCGAGGCCAACGGCTGGGAGCTGATGCTGCGCTTCGCCCAGCTGGGTTTCGGCCTCGCGGTGGTCAATGCCTGCTGCCGCATTCCCAAGGGGCTGGTGGCGGTGCCGCTGCAGGGCTACCCGCCGCTCGAATACCACCTGTTCCACGCCCACGACCGGCCACGGAGCGTGCACGTGCAGCGCCTGTGGGACGAACTGCTGGCGCACGCCGACCACTGGAAGACCGCATGACACCCGAAGACGCGAGCAAATTCATCGCCTACGTGCTGCGGCATGCGCCGGAATCCATCGGGCTGCAGCTCGACGCAGAGGGATGGGCCGCCATCGACGCGCTGGTGGCGGGCGCGCTGGCCGCGGGGCGCGACCTGTCGCGGACCGACGTGCTTCGTGCGGTCGATGCGGGAACCAAGAAGCGCTATGAGCTGTCGGCCGACGGGCAGCGCATTCGCGCGCTGCAGGGGCATTCGACGCCGCAGGTCAGTCGCAGCTTCGAAGCCGTGGCGCCGCCCGCCGTGCTCTTTCACGGCACGGCAACGCGCTTTCTCGATGCGATCCGCGCACAGGGGCTGAAGCCGGGCTCGCGCCAGCACGTGCACCTGTCCGCCGACGAAGCCACTGCGGTCCAGGTGGGACGGCGCCATGGCAAGGCGCATGTGCTCAGCGTCGACGCGGCCCGCATGCATGCGCGGGGCCACGCATTCCATCGCGCGGAGAACGGCGTGTGGCTGACCGACGCCGTGCCGCCCGAGTTCCTGTCGGGCTAGGGCCTGACACGGCAGGCCGTTCGGTGTTGCGCTCCTTGCACGGGCACGGGCACGGGCACCTGCAGCGTCGCGTGCCTTGACCGGCCCGCCGTGACAGGCCTTCGCGACGCCGGCAACAGGGTGGACAGGCCCTAGCTTTCTTCCTCGGTGCCGTTGCGGATGCGCAGCGCGGTGTCGTACAGCGTGTTGCGCGGCGCACCGCTGATCTCGGCGGCCAGCTTCACGGCCGTCTTCACAGGCAACTCGGCCAGCAGCAGGCGCAGCACGCGCTCGCCCTCCGCGCCGCCGTCGCCGCTCACGGCGACCGGATGCAGCACCAGCGCGAATTCGCCGCGCGTGCGGTCGCGGTCGGCACCGAGCCAGTCGGGCAGGGCGCTCGCGGCCACGGTGGCGATCTCCTCGAACTGCTTGGTGAGCTCGCGGCCCACGGTGACGGCACGGTCGCCGAGGACGGCCAGTGCGCGCGCCAGCTGCTCGATGCGGTGCGGTGCCTCGAGCAGCACCACGGCGCGCGGCTCCTGCGACAGCGCTTGCACGGCGGTGTCGCGCTCGCCGGCCTTGCTTGGCAGGAAGCCTGCGAAGACGAAGGCGCTGCTCGCGTTGCCGTCGCCACCGTCGGCCACCAGGCCGGCTGCACCGACCAAGGTGGTCACGGCGCTGGCGCCCGGCAGCGGCAGCACGCGCTGGCCGGCGGCACGCACTGCGGCGGCCAGCCGCGCGCCGGGGTCGCTCACGCCGGGCGTGCCCGCATCGCTGACGTAGGCGATGCGCTCGCCCTGCGCGAGCCGCGCCACCACGCCCTGCGCGGCCTCGGCCTCGTTGTGCTGGTGCACCGCCAGCAGGCGAGCGCCGGGACGGTCGATGCCGTAGGCGCGCAGCAGGCTCTGCGTGTGGCGCGTGTCCTCGCAGGCGATGGCGTCGACCAGCTGCAACACATGCAGCGCACGCAGCGTGATGTCCGCCAGGTTGCCGATCGGCGTGGCCACGATGTAGAGGGTGCCCTGCGGATAATGCTGCGCACCCGCAGCGTCGTGCGCTGCCGCGAGGGCGGCGCCGAAGGAGGCAGGGGCGAGTGAAGCCAAGAGGTTTCTCCGACAGAACGAACTAAAAGATTGCAGGCAGGGAGCCATGAAGACCACCACCACCACGAAGGGCCGCGGCGATGCGGCGGAAGATGCCGCGCTCGCGCATCTGCAGGACGCCGGCCTCGTGCCGCTGGCGCGCAATTATCGGACGCCGGGGCGCGGCGGCGGCGAGATCGACCTGATCATGCGCGATCCCCGGGGTGCGGGCGGCGGCACGCTCGTGTTCGTCGAGGTGCGCCAGCGCAGCACCGGCCTGCACGGCGGCGCGGGAGGCAGCATCACCGCGGCGAAGCGCCGGCGCATCGTGTTCGCGGCGCGGCACTACCTCGGCCAGTTGCGCACCGTGCCGCCATGCCGCTTCGACGTCGTGCTGGTCGAGGAGAAAATCACCTGGATGCAGGCTGCGTTCGACGCGGACTGACAACGCCTCCTCGGCGCCCGTGCAAGGGAACTGAAGCCTCTCGCGAGGCTCCACAACTCACACGTCTTGTTTCACAACCCCCAGTTATCATCCCGCCTCATGCTCGAGCAACGGATTCAGCAGCACTTCATCGACAGTGCCGACCTCAAATACCAGACCGGACCGGTCCTCAGCAAACCCATCTCCCAAGCGATGCAGGCCATCCTTGCCTGCGTGACCAGCGGCGGCAAGGTGCTTGCCTGCGGCGCCGGCGTGTCGGGCCTGTTGGCGGCGCAGTTCGCCGCGCAGTTCGTGGGCCGCTTCGAACGCGAACGGCCCGAGCTCGGTGCCATCGCGCTGCCCGGAGACAGCACCGACCCGGATGCCGACAGCAGCAACGCCGGCGATGCCGACCGCTTCGCCCGCCAGGTGCGCGCACTGGGCCAGGCTGGCGACGTGCTGCTGGCACTGAGCGCCAGCGGCCAGTCGGCCGCGGTGCTGGCCGCGGTGACCGCCGCGCACGAACGCGACATGACGGTCGTCGCGCTGCTGGGCAATGCCGTTTCCGGCCCGGCCGGTGCGAGCGTTGCGGGAAGCAGCGGCACCGGCGGCGCCATCGGCCGCGCGCTGCGCGAGACCGACGTCCAGATCAGCGTGCCGCACGAGCGTGCGGCGCGCATCCATGAAATCCACCAGCTCGCACTGCATTGCCTGTGCGACGGCGTGGATGCCCAGCTACTCGGAGAACAGGAAGTTTCCCCATGACCATGACGACCATGACGAAGACATCGACCCAACGTTTCGCCATCGCACTCACGCTGGGTGCCGCGCTGGTCACCGGCCTCTCTGCCTGCGTGCCGCTCGTCGTCGGCGGCGCGGCCGTGGTCGGCGTGGGCATGGTCGCGACCGACCGCCGCAGCTCCGGCGCACAGCTGGACGACCAGGGCATCGAGCTGCGTGCCGCAGCCCGCGTGCGCGACATCGCCAACGACAACATGTACGTGAGCGTCACCAGCTACAACCGCCAGGTGCTGCTGACCGGTGCCGTGGGCAGCGACGCCGACCGCCGCCGCGTCGAGGACGAGGTGAGCCGCATCGTCAACGTGCGCTCGGTGGTCAACGAACTGACCGTGGGCTCGTCGAGCACCTTCCAGGACCGTTCGAACGACCTCTACATCACCGGCAAGATCAAGGCCTCGCTGCTCGACGCGAAGGACATCTTCGCCAACTCCTTCAAGGTCGTGACCGAGCGCGGCGTGGTCTACATCATGGGCATCGCCACGCGGCGCGAGACCGACCGCGCGACCGAGATCACGCGCGGCGTGTCGGGCGTGGTGAAGGTCGTGCGTGTGGTCGAGATCGTGTCCGAAGCCGACCTCGCCGCCACCCAGGCCGCCAACCAGGCGGCCGCGCAGCGCGGCGGCCAGGGCCCGGCGCCCGTGACCTCCGCCTCCCCGTCGCAGCCTTCGCCTTCTTCATCGTCGCGCGTGCCGCTGCCCCCGATGGAGCCACTGCCCGCGCCGGGGTCCACCTCGACGCAGCCCTCGTCGGGCGTGACCACCTCGCCCGTTCGCTGACCCCCGACGCCCCATCAAGAAAGCCCGCAGTCGCGGGCTTTTTTTTCGTTCAACATCGCGGAAGCGCTCTACCCGGCCTTAGGTGTTGCCCCCGGCAGGGGAAGGCGAAGCGACACGAAGTGCGCGAAGCCTGGGGCCGAGCCAGAAACACCAAGGAACCGGCTTCGCCGGGCCTCCGGTGTTGCCCCCGGTAGGGGGAAGGAGAAGCGACATGAAGTGCGCGAAGCCTGGGGGCGAGTCCAGAAACACCGAGGAACCGGCTTTGCCGGGCCTCCGGTGTTGCCAACGGCAGGGGGGAGAAGAAGCGACACGAAGTGCGCGCATCCTGGGGCCGAGCCAGAACACCAAGGAACCGGCTTCGCCGGGCCTTAGGTGTTGCCCCCGGTAGGGGGAAGGAGTAGCGACACGAAGTGCGCGAATCCTGGGGGCGAGCCTATTTCAATCGGGTAATGAGACTGGAGGTGTCCCAGCGCCTGCCGCCGGCCTGCTGCACGTCGGCATAGAACTGGTCGACCAGCGCCGTCACCGGCACGCGCGCGCCGTTGCGCTTGGCTTCGTCGAGCACGAGGCCGAGGTCCTTGCGCATCCAGTCGACCGCGAAGCCGAACTCGAACTTGCCCTCGATCATGGTCTTGCCGCGGTTTTCCATCTGCCAGCTCTGGGCGGCGCCCTTGCTGATGACGCCGAGCACCGCTTCCATGTCGAGGCCGGCGCGCTGGCCGAAGGCCACGGCTTCCGACAGCCCCTGCACCAGGCCCGCGATGGCGATCTGGTTGACCATCTTTGCCAACTGGCCCGCGCCGCTGTCGCCCAGCAGCGTCACTGCGCGCGAGAACGCCATGGCCACCGGCTTGATGCGCTCGAACACGGCCGCGTCGCCGCCGCACATCACGGTGAGAGCGCCGTTCTGCGCGCCGGCCTGGCCACCGGACACCGGTGCGTCGATGAAGTGCAGGCCCAGCGCCTGCGCCGCCTTCGACAGCTCGCGCGCCACGTCCGCCGACGCGGTGGTGTGGTCGACGAAGGCCGCGCCCTTCTTCATGCCGGCGAAGGCGCCGTCGTCGCCCAGCACCACGGAGCGCAGGTCGTCGTCGTTGCCGACGCAGCAGAACACGATGTCGGCGCCGGCCGCGGCCTCGCGCGGCGTCGGGGCGTGGCGCCCGGGTGCGCCGAACTCGGCGACCCAGTCCTGTGCCTTCGCGGGCGTGCGGTTGTAGACCGTGACGGTGTGGCCGGCCTTGGCCATGTGGCCGGCCATGGGGCCGCCCATGACGCCGAGGCCGAGGAAAGCCACGGGCTGCGCCGGGACGGATTCGTAGGTGCGGGTGTTGATGCTGCTCATGGGGCGACAGCTTAAAGCCATTCCGCGACAGGTGCGATAGGCGTCAACCTGTACGTGAACGTACAGGTTTGGCTAGACTGGAACCGACATGACCGCCTCGAACACCGCAAGAACCATCACCGTGCGCGACGCCGCGGCCCGCCTCGGCGTCACGCCGCGCACGCTCAAGTACTACGAGGAGCTGGGCGTCGTGGTGCCGGTGCGCAGCGAGGGCGGCTACCGGCTGTACGAGCAGGCCGATCTCGACCGGCTGGCGCGCGTGCTGCGCATGCGCTCGCTGGGATTCTCGCTGCCGGTCATCACGGCCATGCTGCAACAGCCGGCGGAGCTGCCGGCCGACGGAGGCCGCCCGCGGCTGTCGAACGCCTCGCTCAAGGCCCTGCGCGAAACGCTGACCGAGCAGCTCGGCACGCTCGATGCGCGGGTGGCGCAGGTGCGGCGCGAACTCAAGGAGGCCGCCGCATTGCAGGTGCAGCTGCGACGCGACCTCGACTATGTGGAGCGGCGCCTCGCCGGCGAGCCGGTGGAAGAAGCGCTGGAGCAGCGCCGCAAGGAGCGGCCGGCACCATGAACACGCCGGCCCTGGCGTGGCCCTCGCGCGGCAGCCATGCCGCGGCGGCGGTGCTGCCCTGGGCGATCGGCCTCGTCACGGCCATCGACTATTTCGACAATGCGCTGTTCGCCTTCTTCGCGAGCTACATTGCCGGCGGCGTCAACGCCTCGCCCGACGAACTGGTGTGGGCCTCCAGCGCCTACGCGCTGGGCGCGGTGCTCGGCATCCTGCACCAGCATGCGTGGATCGAGCGGCTGGGCTACCGGCGCTACCTGGCCATCTGCATGTTCGCCTTCGCGGCGGGCGGTATCGCTGCTGCGCTGTGCGACAGCTCGATGCAACTGACGGCCGCGCGCGCGATGCAGGGCTACTTCGTCGGCCCGATGCTGGGCGCCTGCCGCATCCTGATCCAGATCGGCATTCCGCTGGCGCGGCGCGCCAAGGCATTGAAGGCCTTCATGGTGCTGATCGTGTTCGGCGGCGCGCTCGCCCCCATCGCGGGCGCTTTCCTGGTCACCGATTTCGACTGGCGCTGGCTGTTCGCTAGCACCGCGCCGGTGGCCGTGATGATCGGCCTGCTGGTGCTGTGGACGCTGCCCGACATCGGCGACGTGGAGCCGCACGAGCGCACCGAGCCGCACTACCTCGCCTACTTGGTGTTCGCACTGGCGCAGGCCGCGCTGCAGGTGGTGCTCACGCGTTCGCACTTCGAGCTCTTCACCGGCTCGCCCGCGCTCATCGGCCTGACGCTGGCCGGCGTGGGCGGGCTCGCGTGGTTCGGCTGGCAGCAGTGGCGGCACCCGGCGCCGCTGGTGCGGCTGCATGCGCTGCGCAGCGCGCCCTTTCGCGTCGGGCTGGCGCTCTACGTCGTCTACTACTACCTGTCGACGGGCTTCAGCTACCTGCTGCCGCGGCTGATGGAAGGCGGGCTCGGGTTCACGGTGGGCAGCACCGGCTACTTCATTGGCGTGGTCTCGCTCGCCACGGGGCTGCTGGTGTTCGTGTACCTGAAGTATTCGGCACGCCTGGCGCGCAAGAAGTGGCTCATCGTCACAGGCTTCGGCATCGCCGCGCTGGCGGCGTGGTGGCTGTCGCGCGTCACGCCGCAGGCGGGGCGCGAGGCCCTGCTCGGGCCGTTGCTGCTGCGCGGGCTGCTGATGCTGTTCGTGGTGTTGCCGGTGGCCAACCTGACCTTCAGGCCTTTCGCAGCCGATGAGTTCGCGCACGGCTACCGGCTCAAGAACCTCGTCCGGCAGCTCGCGATCTCGTTCGCGACCTCCACCGTGATCGCCCTGCAGCAGCACCGGCTGGCGCTGCACGAGGTGCGGCTGAGCGAGTCGGCCAACGCCGCGAACGCGAGCTTCATGCAGGCGCTGGACTCATTGACCCGCGGCTTCGCCGCGGCGGGCCATGCGGCGGGCGAGGCGCACGCGATGGCGCTGGGCACGCTGTGGCGCACGCTCGAGCAGCAGGCCACCTTCATGGCCTCGCTCGACGGGTTCACCGCGATGGCGGTGCTGGCGCTGGCGGCCGGCGTGTTCGCGGCCTGGCAGAAGACGATCGACTGAGCGCCGGTCGTGCGGCGGCCCGCCCGCGCTGTCAGACGATGGCGAAGTGCTCCGTGCCCGCCGACAGATCGGTGCTGCGCGCGCGCTGGCTGTTGAGCTTGATCTGCAGGCGCAGGTCGTTCGCCGAGTCGGCGTTGCGGATCGCGTCCTCGAAGGTGATCGAGTGGCCTTCGAACAGGTCGAACAGCGCCTGGTCGAAGGTCTGCATGCCGAGGTTGCGGCTCTTCTTCATGATTTCCTTGATCTCGCCCACCTCGCCCTTGAAGATGAGGTCGGAGATCAGCGGCGTGTTCAGCATCACCTCGACGGCGGCCACGCGGCCCTGGCCGTCCTCGGTGGGCACCAGCCGCTGCGACACCAGCGAGCGCAGGTTCAGCGACAGGTCCATCAGCAGCTGCGCGCGGCGTTCCTCGGGGAAGAAGTTGATGATCCGGTCGAGCGCCTGGTTGGCGCTGTTGGCGTGCAGCGTGGCCATGCACAGGTGACCGGTCTCGGCGAAGGCCACCGCGTGCTCCATGGTCTCGCGGTCGCGGATCTCGCCCATCAGGATCACGTCGGGCGCCTGGCGCAGCGTGTTCTTCAGCGCGGCTTCCCAGCTGTCGGTGTCGATGCCCACTTCGCGCTGCGTCACCACGCAGTTCTTGTGCGGATGCACGAACTCGACCGGGTCTTCCACCGTCACGATGTGGCCGAAGGAGTTCTCGTTGCGCCAGTCGATCATGGCGGCCAGCGTGGTCGACTTGCCCGAGCCGGTGGCGCCTACCAGGATGGTGAGGCCGCGCTTGGTCATGGCCACTTCCTTGAGCACCTGCGGCATGCCCAGGCCGTCGATGGTCGGCAGCTTGGCGGGGATGGTCCGCAGCACCATGCCGACCTTGCCCTGCTGCACGAACGCGTTGACCCGGAAGCGGCCGATGCCGGTGGGCGAGATCGCGAAGTTGCACTCCTTGGTGCGCTCGAACTCGGCCGTCTGGCGGTCGTTCATGACCGAGCGCGTGAGCGCCAGCGTGTGCTGCGCGCCCAGCGCCTGCTGCGACACCTTGGTGACCTTTCCGTCGACCTTGATGGCCGGCGGAAAGTCGGCCGTGATGAACAGGTCGCTGCCGCTGCGGCTCACCATGAGCTTGAGCAGGTCGTTGATGAACTGGCTGGCTTGATCGCGTTCCACGAGAGCGCTCCTTGATCTGGTTGGATTGAACCCGTCGGCGGCCGGCCGCCGGGCGGCCTCATGACTAGCCGGGGAAGTTTTCGGGGATCTTCGCCTTGCCGCGGGCTTCGGCTGCCGAGATGGTATTGCGGCGCACCAGCTCCGTCAGGTTCTGGTCGAGCGTCTGCATGCCCTGGCCCTGGCCGGTCTGGATGGTGGAGTACATCTGCGCCACCTTCGCCTCGCGGATCAGGTTGCGGATGGCCGGCGTGCCCAGCATGATCTCGTGCGCCGCCACGCGGCCCTGGCCGTCCTTGGTCTTGCACAGCGTCTGCGAGATCACGGCCTGCAGCGACTCCGACAGCATCGCGCGGATCATTTCCTTCTCTTCGCCCGGGAACACGTCGATGATCCGGTCGATGGTCTTGGCGGCCGACGAGGTGTGCAGCGTGCCGAACACCAGGTGGCCCGTTTCGGCGGCGGTCATGGCGAGGCGGATGGTCTCGAGGTCGCGCAACTCGCCCACCAGGATGGCGTCCGGGTCTTCGCGCAGCGCGGAGCGCAGTGCGTTGGAGAACGACAGCGTCATCGGGCCGACTTCACGCTGGTTGATCAGGCACTTCTTGGACTCGTGCACGAACTCGATAGGGTCTTCCACCGTGAGGATGTGGCCGTACTCGTTTTCGTTGAGGTAGTTGACCATTGCCGCCAGCGTGGTCGACTTGCCCGAACCCGTGGGACCGGTCACCAGCACGAGGCCGCGCGGCTTGAGCGCGAGATCGCCGAAAATCTTCGGCGCATTGAGCTGCTCCAGCGTCAGGATCTTCGATGGAATGGTCCGGAACACCGCGGCCGCGCCGCGTGCCTGGTTGAAGGCGTTCACGCGGAAGCGCGCGAGGCCGTCGATCTCGAACGAGAAGTCGACCTCCAGGAACTCTTCGTAGTGCTTGCGGTGGGTGTCGCTCATGATGTCGTACACCATGGCGTGCACGCCCTTGTGATCGAGCGCATCGACGTTGATGCGGCGCACGTCGCCATTGACGCGGATCATGGGCGGAAGACCGGCGGAAAGGTGCAGGTCGGAGGCTTTGTTCTTGACGCTGAACGCCAGCAATTGGGTGATGTCCACAGGGCTCCTCGGCTCGGGTGCGGTGACGTTTTGATACGATTTTTGGACGATTATGACGATGATTGGTGACGACCTCCAGCAAGTAAACAACCGGATCGCGAAGGCATGTGTAACGGCCGGGCGCAACCCGGGCGACGTGCGGCTGCTGGCGGTCTCCAAGACCTTCGACCCCGAGGCCGTGCGAGAGGCGCACGCGGCGGGCCAGTCTTCCTTCGGTGAGAACTACGTGCAGGAAGGCCTCGACAAGATCGAGGCGCTGGCCGATCTTCGCGCCGCCCTCGAGTGGCACTGCATCGGGCCGCTCCAGAGCAACAAGACGCGGCCCGTCGCCGAGCAGTTCGACTGGGTCCACAGCATCGACCGGCTGAAGATCGCCGAGCGCCTGTCGGCGCAACGGCCGGCGCAACTGGCGCCGCTCAATGTATGCCTTCAGGTTAATGTGGACGGCGGTGCGAACAAGTCGGGCGTGCCGCCGGAAGAGGCCGTGGCGCTCGCGCGCGCTGTGGCGGCTTTGCCACAGCTTCGGCTTCGCGGGCTCATGGCCATCCCCGAACCGGCCGACGGCTTCGAGGCGCAGCGAGAACTGTTCCTGCGTGCGCATGCGGTCTACCGGTCGATCTGCGATGCGGGCATTGCACTCGACACGCTCTCGCTCGGCATGAGTGCCGATCTCGAGGCGGCGATCAGCGCGGGCAGCACGATGGTGCGGGTGGGCACGGCGATCTTCGGCGGGCGCGCGCGCAAGCCGGGCTGATCCGCCCCCGGTGCGGCGCGTCTTCCTCAGATGCCGAGCGGAAGCCGCGCGCTGCTCTTCACTTCTTCCATCACCGCATAGGTCCGCGTCTCGCGCACGCCGGGCAACTGCCACAGCACGGTGCCGGCGAACTCGCGATAGGCGGCCATGTCGGCCATGCGGGTCTTGAGCAGGTAGTCGAAGCCGCCCGCGACCATGTGGCATTCCATGATCTCGTCGCGCACCTGCACGGCCGCCTTGAACTGGTCGAACACGTTGGCCGTGGTGCGGTCGAGCAGCACTTCGACGAACACCGTGAAGCCGCGGCTGAGCTTCTGCGGATCGAGCCGCGCCTCGTAGCCGAGGATGAACCCTTCGCGCGTGAGCCGCTGGACCCGCGCCAGCACCGCCGTGGGCGACAGCGCCACCGCCTCGGCCAGCTTGAGGTTGGTGATGCGGCCATCCTCCTGAAGGATCTTCAGAAGCCGGAGATCGATGCGGTCCAGATCGAGCATCGGAGGATTATCCGGCGGGGCCATCGATTCGCGGCGGAAGATGCGGCCTATGGAGGCCGGCTATAGGAGATAGAACCAAGGAAATGCCCTTGGCTTACCCACGCCGCGCCGCACTCGCCGGCAGGCTGGCGCGCGAACGCGGTCTTCAGCCACTGCCGTGCACCGGCGAACTGGCCACACGCCGAGGCGCGCACGCGGCCTCGGCGTGTGGCCAGGTGCGGAGCCGAACACCTCCAAAGATGGATGGCAGCCTGCGGCTTGCGGGTCATCCGCAAGGCGTCCCGATGCGGGTTGCACACCGTGCCGGCGCGGCCGATCAAGAAGCCCATGCGCGGGATCGACGAACCGCGGACGACAGCGTCGTTCCCTCGCAGCGACGGCGCCGCGGCACGCCTTGCCAGGCGCAGGAACGTCGCGTACTAACGTCTCTTGCATAACCGTGAGCGCAGCGCGCATAAGCCATGGCGCGGCGCACGCGAGAGGTCTATCGTTGCGCCCATCCGTTCAACCAAGGTATCTCTCATGAGCGAAAAACTCTCCTTCGTCGCGCCGACCGCCAACAGCCCCTGGGGCACCTACCTGTCGCAGGTCGACCGCGTCGTGCCGTACCTCGGCCCGCTGGCCCGCTGGGTCGAAACCCTGAAGCGCCCCAAGCGCGCGCTGATCGTCGACGTGCCGATCGAGATGGACGACGGCACCATCGCCCATTACGAGGGCTACCGCGTGCAGCACAACATGAGCCGCGGCCCGGGCAAGGGCGGCGTGCGCTTCCACCCCGACGTCACGCTGGAAGAAGTGATGGCACTGTCGGCCTGGATGACCATCAAGACGGCCGCCGTCAACCTGCCCTACGGCGGCGCCAAGGGCGGCATCCGCGTCGACCCCAAGAAGCTCTCGCAGAACGAGCTCGAGAAGATCACCCGCCGCTACACCAGCGAGATCGGCATCATCATCGGCCCGCACACCGACATTCCCGCACCCGACGTCAACACCAACGGCCAGATCATGGCGTGGATGATGGACACCTACTCGATGAACGTCGGCGGCACCGCCACCGGCGTCGTCACCGGCAAGCCGCTGCACCTGGGCGGCTCGCTGGGCCGCGTGAAGGCCACCGGCCGCGGCGTGTTCGTCACCGGGCGCGAGGCGGCACGCCGCCTGGGCATGGACCTGCGCGGCGCGCGCATCGCGGTGCAGGGCTTCGGCAACGTGGGCTCGGTCGCGGCCGAACTCTTCGCAGAGGCCGGCGCGAAGATCGTCGCGGTGCAGGACCATACCGGCACCATCGTCAACAGCAACGGCCTCGACCTGGCCAGGCTGATCCCGGTGGCCAACAAGGAAGGCGTGGTCGCCTTCAAGGCCGGCGGCGACATCGTGCCGAACGAGGACTTCTGGAACGTTGCCTGCGACATCCTGATTCCCGCCGCGCTCGAAGGCCAGATCACCGCCGAGCGCGCGCAGAAGACCACCGCCAAGCTGGTACTCGAAGGCGCCAACGGCCCCACCGTGCCGCAGGCCGACGACATCCTCGCCGAGCGCGGCGTGCTGGTGGTGCCCGACGTGATCTGCAATGCCGGCGGCGTGACCGTGAGCTACTTCGAATGGGTGCAGGACTTCTCGTCGTTCTTCTGGGACGAGGACGAGATCAACGTGCGCCTCGACCGCATCATGATGAACGCGCTCAACCAGATCTGGGACACGGCCGACAAGCACAAGATCACGCTGCGCACCGCGACGTACGCCGTGGCTTGCGAGCGCATCCTGATGGCGCGCCAGGAACGCGGCCTGTATCCCTGATGCCTTGATGCACGGGAGCGGTACGCTCGCGGGATGACCACCATCCCCGTACCGCAACTTCCCGCTCTTCCCGCAGACAGCGTCGCCCGCCTCCAGGCTCTGATGGCCGGCGGGGGGCGCAAGCTGTTGGGATTGGTCGGGGCGCCCGGCGCGGGCAAGTCCACGCTCGCGGCGGCGCTGCTCCAGGCCGTAGGCACCGACCGCGCCCAGGTCGTCCCCATGGACGGCTTTCACCTCGCCAACGTCGAGCTGCAACGGCTCGGCCGTGCCGCGCGCAAGGGCGCGCCCGACACCTTCGACAGCGCCGGATACGTGGCACTGCTGCAGCGCCTGCGCGAGCAGCGTCCGGACGGCGACGTCGTCTACGCGCCCGAATTTCGACGCGAGATCGAGGAGCCGATCGCCGGTGCGATCGCGGTGCTGCCGTCCACGCAACTCGTCATCACCGAAGGCAACTACCTGCTGCACGACGTGGGCCCGTGGGCCGGCGCGGCAGCGATGCTCGACGAGGTCTGGTACGTGGACATCGACGACGCGGTGCGCGAGGACCGCCTGGTGCGGCGTCACCAGCAGTTCGGCCGCAGCGCGGAAGAGGCGCGTGCCTGGGTCGAGAGCACCGACGCGCCGAATGCGCGGCTGATCGCGGCGACGCGGGTGCGCGCGCACCACCTGCTGCCCTGGTCCTGAAAATCTCGCGGGTCGGGGAACGCCGGCGGCCCGGCGCGCTCGAAGCCTTGCCGGCGCGGGACGCCGGTTAGCATTCGCCGCTTCATGCCGACCATGCCTCTCACTTCTTCTTCCATTTCCTTTGCCCGCTCGCCGGTCCTGCTCCTGGGTCTGGTGTCCGCCCTCCTGCTTGCCGGCTGCGGCACCGGTTCGCGCCGCGTGACCTACGAACCCGAGGCCTTCGGCTCGACCACCACCCACACCCGCAACTACGAGGCCACCGAGGCCCAGACCTGCGAGGCCGCGCGCCGCGCGCTGCTGAGCCAGGGCTACATGATCACGGCCGCCAACGCCGACCTGGTGACCGGGCGCAAGAGCTTCCAGCCGGCCGCCGAGGTGCATGTGGAGGTCGAATTCCGCGTGGTCTGCGCGCTCGAGAGCACGCGCGGCGGCAAGGTCACGAAGAGCACCGTGGCCTTCGCCACCGCATTGCAGGACCGCTACGGCATCAAGAAAGTGAACAACTCGGCCAGCCTGGGCGTGGGCGCGATCGGTTCGCTCTCGCTGCCGTTCTCGGGCAGCGATGACGCGATGGTGAAGGTGGCGAGCGAGACGCTGACCGACGAGCGCTTCTACGACCGCTTCTTCGCGCTGCTCGACCGCTTCCTCGAAGGTCCGGACGTGGAGGGCGAGGCCGAGACACCCGACGAGGCGCCCGCAGCCGCTGCCTCGCCCGCGCCGACTGCCTTGCCTGCGCCCCAGCCGGCCCCGGCCCCGGTCGCTGCGCCTGCTGTCACCTATCCCGTGAGTTCGTCGCCGAACCGCGGCTGACCTGCCGGCCGGAGCGCTCAGTGCTCCCGAATACCAAGACGCGTCTTACAATCCGGCCGTGTCTTCCGCCACCCCCGATCCGGCGCTCTGCGCCTCCCGCCTTCGCACTTCGGTGTCGCAGCTGGCCCGCCAGCTGCGCAGCAGCAGCGTCGCGCCCGACGGTCCCAGCGTCGCCAAGCTCAGCGTGCTGGGCCGGTTGCACCTGCACGGGCCGTGCTCGCCCACGGCGCTGGCTGCGTTCGAGCGGGTCAAGCTCCAGTCGCTGACCCGGCTGCTGGCCGAGCTGGACGCAGAAGGCTGGACCGCGCGCACGCCGCATCCGAGCGACGGCCGCCAGTGGCTGCTGTCGCTCACGCCGGAAGGCACGCGGCGGCTGAAGGCGCTCATGCGCTCGCGCGAAGCGGCGCTGGCCGAGGCGATCGATGCCACGCTCGATCGCCGCCAGCGCGCCCTGCTGCTGGAGGCCTGCGCACTGATCGACGGGATCGCCGACACGCTCGGCGGCGGCGACAAGGCGGCGAAACCATGAACGGCGCGCCGATGCTTCAAAGCCTCACAGGCCTCTGGAGCCATGGCCGCTGGCGCGCCGGCCTGCAACTCGCGGGCGCCGTGGCGCTCGCCTGGGCGGTGGCCGTCGCGCTGCACCTGCCCGAAAGCTTCTGGGCGGTGATGAGCGTGCTGATCGTGATGCGCCCGAGTGCCGGCTCCACCCTCGACGCCGGCTGGGACCGGGTGCGCGGCACGGCCGTCGGCGCGGTGTTCGGGCTGGGCGGCGTCTACCTGCAGCACCACGGCGTGCCTGTGCTGGTTGCCACGCTGGGCGTCGTGCTGCTGCTGGCTTTCGCCAGCGCTTCGGCTCCCGGCCTGCGCAGCGCGCCGGTCGCGGCGCTGATCGTGCTGTCGGCCGGCGGCATTCCGGGGCATTCGGCGCTGCAGGTGGCCATGCTGCGCATGGTGCAGATCGGCATCGGCGTGGGTGTGGCGCTGGCGGTCTCGACCTTCCTGTCCGAGTACCACGCGGGCGCGCGCTTCGACGAGGGCTGCGCCGCGCTGCTGCGCGGCATCGCGAAGCGCATGGCGGGCGCGCAACGGCCCGCCGAAGCGGAGGCGGAACGCATTCATGCGGCCACGCGCGCGTCGCTCGGCCGGCTGGCGCTGCTGGCCGGCAGCGCCGACCTCGAAGCCCGATGGTGGCGGCGCGGCGGCGCCGCGAAGACGGCGCGCGCCTACCGCGACAAGGCTCGGCTCGCGGGCCGCATCTTCCAGGATGCCGTGGTGCTCGACCGCGTGTTCCGGCAGGCGAACGCTGCCGCGGCCGACCCGTTCTGGCGCGAAGCGGCGCAGGCGGCGGCTGCCGCCGTCGCGGGCGTGGCCGAGGCCCTGGCGGGGAACAACGGCGCGCCCGACCTCGCGGAGCTCGAGCGCGTGACCTCGGTGCAGGCCACGGCATCCAACGCGTTGCTCATTGCGCCGTTGAGCCTGCTGCTCGACGACGTGCGACGCATGCAGCGCTGCATCGCCGTCCCGGCGACGGCCTAACGCACCAGGGTCGACTTGCCGAACAGGCTCTCGATCAGCTCGACCGCCACCTCGGCGGTCTGGTTGCGCACGTCGAGCGCGGGGTTCAGCTCGACCACGTCGACCGAGCCCAGCCGGCCGGTGTCCGCGATCATCTCCATGCACAGCTGCATCTCGCGGTAGGTCGGGCCGCCGCGCACGCCGGTGCCCACGCCCGGCGCGATGCCCGGGTCGAGGCAGTCGAGGTCGAAGCTCACGTGCAAGTGGGTGTCCTCGTCGACGTCCTGCAGCGCCTCGGTCATGGTGGTGCGCATGCCGTGTTCGTCGATGTGGCGCATGTCGAACACGTTCAGGCCGAGCGTGCGGATGGCTTCCTTCTCGTCGCTGTCCACGCTGCGGATGCCGATGAAGCGGATGGCCTCGTGCGCCAGCGCCGCGCGCTCGCCGCTCCAGCCCGTGAGCACCGCGGGACCGTGGCCGAGCAGGCACGACACCGGCATGCCGTGCAGGTTGCCGCTGGGGCTCGTGGTCTCGGTGTTGACGTCGGAGTGCGCGTCGAGCCACAGCACGCGCAGCTTCTTGCCGCGCTTGCGTGCATGCCAGGCCACCGCGCTGATGGAGCCGATGGCCAGGCAATGGTCGCCGCCGAGCATCACGGGCACGTGGCCGGCGCCGAGCGTGCCGTCGACGGACGCGTACACCGAGCGGTTCCATGCGATCACCTCGTCGAGGTGGCGCAGGCCGTTGGCCGGCGGCGCCCACGGCGTGGCCGGTCCCGCGAGGTTGCCCCGGTCGACGACCGTGTAGCCCTGCCGCGCCAGGGCCTCCGGCAGGCCTGCCACGCGCAGCGCGTCAGGGCCCATGCCGGCGCCGCGCACGCTGGCGCCGATGTCGGTGGGGGCGCCGATCAGTTCGAGTGTGGTGTTCATGGCGGGGTTCTCCTTCTTGCGGGGCGCTGGATGACCCATTGTGACGAGGAAGCCGTGACGTGCAGATGATCCGCCGCGCCCCGGCGACGGCGCGAGGCGCAATGTTCACGCCATGCAGTCGGCACAAGATGCGCCCCGGCTGCGCGACAGGCGCCGCCAGCCACAGACCATGCGCACCTTCCAGATCACCCTTGCCGTTGAAATGATCGTTCTCGGCGCCTTGTTGCTCTTCGCATCCGCCGCCGTGGCCATGGCCGTCGCCGGCTTCGAGACGCCGCCGCCGGCCGGCGACGGGCCTCGCCGCGACGCACGCGGCCGCCTGGACCACGCGACAGTTCAGGAGGAACTGCTGCGCAAGCGAGAGCGTGAGGAAGAGCAGCGGCTGCGCTACCGCGAGTCCGGCCGCCGGGCCGCCGGCTCCCTGCCGCAAGGCCGGCCCGCGCGTCGCGCCGAACCGCGCGAGCGCCCGTGGCGTGAGCAGCGAAAGGAAAGCGGCGAGCGCCGGCTCAGCCCCGGGTGAGCGCCTGCGCGGCTAGCGGATGTGCTGCCACAGGTACGCGTAGCCCAGCGCATCCATGAAGGCCGACTCCTTGTTGTCCGTGGCCGCGCTGTGGCCGCCTTCCATGTTCTCGTAGAAGCGGCTGTCGTAGCCCAGTGCCGCCATCTTCGCGTGCATCTTGCGCGCATGCACCGGGCCCACGCGGTCGTCGCGGGTGGACGTGGTGAAGAGGGCGGGCGGGTAGGCCTGGCCCGGCTTCGCGTTCTCGTAGGGCGAGAAGGTCCTGATGAACTCCCACTCCTCGGGCTGCTCCGGGTCGCCGTACTCCGCGATCCACGAGGCGCCGGCCGACAGCTGTGTGTAGCGCCGCATGTCGAGCAGCGCCACTTCGCTCACGATGGCACCGTACAGCTGCGGGTACAGCGTGAGCATGTTGCCCATCAACAGGCCGCCGTTGCTGCCGCCCATGGCGCCCAGGTGCGCGGGCGAGGTGATGTTGCGCGCGATGAGGTCCTCGGACACAGCCGCGAAGTCCTCGCAGGTGCGCAGCCGGTTCTCCTGCAGCGCCGCCTGGTGCCAGCGCGGGCCGTACTCGCCACCGCCACGGATGTTGGCGACGACGTACACGCCACCCTGCTCGAGCCAGGCGCGGCCGATGCTGCCGCTGTAGCTGGGCTGCAGCGAGATCTCGAAGCCGCCGTAGGCGTACTGCAGCGTGGGGTTCCGGCCGTTGGCCTGCAGGTCCCGGGCGGCGATCTCGAAGTAGGGCACGCGCGTGCCGTCCTTCGAGGTCGCGAAGTGCTGGCTCACGCGGTAGCGCGAGGCATCGAAGAAGGCGGGGCTGTCCTTCAGCACCTGCGGCTCGCCCGGGCCGATGGTGCCGATGTAGAGCGTGGTCGGCTGCAGGAAGCCGCTCACGGTCAGGAAGTAGTCGTCGTTCTCGTCCTCGTCGATGCCGCCCGCCGCGATGGTCGAGAGCGCCGGTGCGCCGCCGAGGCTCTCGCGCTTCCACGGCCCCTTGCCGTCGGCCGGCGGCGTGAGCACCTCGAGCCGGTTCACCACGTCGTGCATCACGTTGACGATCAGGTGGTGGCGTGTCCAGGAGTGGCTGTCGAGCGCTGTGGTGTCGTCGGGCTCGAACAGCACGGTGAGCTCGCGCCGGCCCGCCATGTAGTCGTCGAACCTGGCGGCCAGCAGCGACCCCGACCGGTAGGTAGTGCCGCCCACGGTCCAGTCGGTGCGCGGCTCGACCAGCATCCACTCGCGCGTGATCTCGGCCAGCGCATCGTCGGGCACGTCGATCTTCGCGAGCGTGCCGTCGGCGGCGCGCAGCCAGGTCTCGCTGTCGTAGAAGTCCATCTGCCGCGAGACGTAGTCGCGCTCGAAGCCGGGCGTGTTGTCGCGCCAGGCGCCCACGGACATGTCGTCGTGCAGGCCTTCGTACACCGTGGCGGCGCTCTCCAGCGGCGTGCCGCGACGCCACTCCTTCACGATGCGCGGGTAGCTCGAGCTGGTCATCGAGCCGGGGCCGAAGTCGGTGGCCACGTAGAGGTGGTCGATGTCCTTCCAGCCCACGTGGTTCTTGGCTTCGGGCAGCGTGAAGCCGCCTTCGACGAAGGCCTTGGCCTCCAGGTCGAACTCGCGCACCACGTCGGCGTCGGCGCCGCCGCGCGACAGTGAGATCAGGCAGCGCCTGTAGTCGGGGTCGAGGCAGTCGGCGCCGTGCCAGACCCAGTTTTCCTGATCTTGTGCGGCCAGCGCATCGAGGTCGAGCACGGTCTCCCACGCGGGTTGCGGCTTGCGGTATTCGGCCAGCGTGGTGCGGCGCCACAGGCCCTTGGGGTGGGCCTTGTCGCGCCAGAAGTTGTAGAAGCGCGGGCCGATCTTGTGAACCATCGGAATGCGCTCTTCGGAGTCGAGCACCTCGAGGATGCCCTGCTGGAGCGCCTCGAACGCGGGCGACTTCGCATGGGCCTGCACGGTGAGCGCGTTCTGCTCGCGCGCCCAGGCAAGCTGCTTCTCGCCGTCGATGTCTTCGAGCCAGAGATGGTCGTCCTGCGGTTGCGACGGGGGCTGCGGGGTGAGGCTGGATGTCATGGCGCCAGTGTACGGAGCCCGTGCGACAGAGGACCTTTCACGCGGCACCGCGGGCCGTTGCCGCGGGCCTTGCGGGGCGCCTCACTTTTTCATTACTTGGGGCAAACCCCTGTCCCGCCGGTGCTTTCCCCCCGGTGGAAACACTGAAGAACGCGAGGCCCACGAACGCAATGCCCGCGCTATCCTGCCGGACGGCGCATGCCCCACCAAGGAGACAACACATGAAACACCTGAGCGGTCTTGATGCCACTTTCCTGCACCTGGAAACGCCGGAAATGCCGATGCACGTGGGCTCCCTGAACGTGCTCGACCTGCCCAAGGGCTACAAGGGCGACTTCTACGAAGACGCCAAGAACTTCATGGCCAGCCGCATCCACCTGGCCGACGTGTTCACGCGCAAGCTCGCGCTGATGCCCTTCGACATGACCAACCCGGTGTGGGTGGACGACGACGACATCGACCTCGACTACCACGTGCGCCACATCACGCTGCCCAGGCCCGGAACCAACCGGCAGTTGCAGCAGTACGTGGCGCGGCTGCATTCGTCGCTGATCGACCGCAGCCGGCCGATGTGGGAGTTCTACATCATCGACGGCCTCAAGAGCGGGCAGGTGGCGCTCTACACCAAGGTGCACCACGCGGGCATCGACGGGCAGGCCGGCGTGGAAGTGGGCAAGGCCATCTTCGACCTCGAGGCCACCGGCCGCGTGGTGAAGCCGCCGCGCTCGCGCCCGCGCAGCAGCGGCTACCAGCTGGGCATGGCCGAGCTCGCCACGGCGGCGCTGCGCAACACCGCGCAGCAGTACGTGAAGCTCTTCAAGATGGCGCCCGCCATCGCACGCGCCATCAGCGGCATCGCCAGCCCCGACGAGAAGGCGGCCGAGAAGGACACGGCCGCCGCCCCGAAGAAGTTCAACCTCTTCGCGCCGCGCACTTCGCTGAACGTGTCCATCACCAACCAGCGCACCTTCGCGGGCCGCACCATCTCGCTGGCCGAGACCAAGTACATCGCCAAGCACTTCGGCGTGACGCTGAACGACGTGGTCATGGCCACGGTGGCAGGCGCCCTGCGTCACTACCTGGCGGACAACAACGAGCTGCCGGCCAAGCCGCTGGTGGCCGGCGTGCCGGTGAGCCTGCGCGAGGCCGGCGACCAGACGGCCAACAACCAGGCCAGCATGATCCTGGTCAGCCTGGCCACCGACATCACCGACCCGGTGCAGCGGCTGAAGGCGATCAACGCGTCGTCGAACTCGTCGAAGTCGACCATGAAGCGCTTCAAGGCGGTGATCCTCGACGACTTCCCCACCTTCGCCGCGCCGTGGCTGGTGTCGGGCATCGCGTCGATGGTGGGACGCTCGGGCCTCGTCAATCTCCTGCCGCCGGCGGCCAACGTGGCCATCTCGAACGTGGCGGGCGCGCCTTTCCCGATGTACTTCGCGGGTGCACTGGTCACCTGCTACTACCCGGTGTCGATCGCCAGCCACGGCACCGCGCTCAATGTGACGGTGCAGAGCTACAACGGCCGCATGGACTACGGCCTGATCGCCTGCCGCCGTGCGGTGCCCGACATCACCGAGATCGGCGACTACATGCTGGCCGAACACAAGCTGCTGATGGACCTGACGCAGAAGCACCCGGCCGCCGCCGGTGCGGCGCCCGCGCCGGTGCCGCCGAAGACGGTGCACGAGCCTGCCGACGACGAGGCGCCCGCCGAGGCGGTGGCCGTGGCTGCGAAGAAGAAGCCCGCCGCACGCAAGGCAGCGCCGGAAAAAGCGCCGTCAAGGGCGCCGGCAAGGGCTCCAGCGAAGGCGCCGGTGAAGGCCGCAGCGAAGAAAGCCCCGGCCAAGGCCGCTGCCAGGAAGGCGCCCGCCAAGGCCGCGCCCGCCAAACGCGCCCGCGCGCCACGCGCCGCTGCCGCCTGATCGGTGCAGGTTGCCCGGGCTGAAGAAAATTGGGGCAGTTGGACTAGTTTTCCGGCTGTTCTAGTTTTCCAGGCCTAGGCCTTGGGGAAGAAGATAGGCTCATCGCGATCGGCAGACACCCGTTCTTTGTTTGTTTCCTTCGCGAGCCCATCAACTTCAAGGAAATCACCATGACCACGCAAACCACCATCGCTTCGGCAGCCATCCACGTCGTCGGCCAGTACAACGACGCCGGCAAGACCCTGGTCGGCGCCTACCGCACCGGCGTGCATCGCCTGCTCGGCGGCGCCGCTTCGCGCTACAGCGAATTCCTCGGCAGCCGCCAGATTCCGCTGGTGAGCGAACAGGTGAAGGCCAACCTGATCGGCGCGCAGGAAAAGATCAACGGCTTCCTGGCCAACCGCGTGGAGATCGACACCGGCCGCATCGTCTCGGTGATGGACCGTGTCGCCGCCGGCACCGCCAGCGGCATCGAGACCGTTGCCGGCCGAGTGGCCCGCGTCGAGTCGCCGGTTGCCACCAAGGTCATCAACGCCCTGGGCGCGCTGAACCAGCCGATCGCCACCGTGTCGGTGCAGATCGCCGACCAGATCGTCGCCGGCACGCGGAAGATCGAAGCCCGCGTCAGCGGCGCGGACGAAGCCAAGCCGGTTCGCACGGTGAAGGCCAAGGCCGCCGTGGCCAAGAAGCCGGTTCGCCGCGCTGCCGCCCGCAAGGCGGCCTGACCTCCCGGGCGCCTCGCGGCGCCCTTTTCATTCCTTCCGGCACCTGGAGCACTGCATGGCGACCCGTCCTGACGAAACTGCAAAGTCGAAGAAGAGGGCGGCGCCTGCAAGGCCTGCAGGCAAGGCACCTTCGGCGAAGAAGGCCGCGCCCCGCAAGGCGGCGCCCGCAGCGAAGGCGCCCACGGAGCCCGGCAAGGCCGAAGGCCTGCTGCGCGCCGGCCTGAAGGCGCTCGACACCGTGCGCAACGACGTCGCCAAGCGCCAGGCCAACGTGATCGAAGGCCTGCTCGGCATCGGGCAGGGCAAGGTGCCCGGCCTCGACGGCTTCGGCATCCGCAAGTTCGAGGACGTGTTCGACCAGCGCGTCGCCACCGCGCTGCAGCGCCTGGGCATTCCTGGCGCCGACGAGGTGCAGGCCCTGCGCGACGAGGTGGCCCGGCTGCGGGAGCGCGTGGCGCAACTCGAAGGCCCGGCCAGGGCGGCCCCGCGCGCGCGGGCCAGACGCTGACACCCCGAGCGACCCGGCAAGCCGTTCGTGGCCAGTTCCAGCTCCACCTCCACACGCGACCGCATCCTGCAGGCCAGCCTGGGGCTGTTCAATGCGCAGGGGCTGGCCGCCGTGTCGACGCACAAGATCGCGGCCGAACTCGGCATCAGCCCCGGCAACCTGCACTACCACTTCAAGGCCAAGCAGTTGATCGTCGAATGGCTGTTCCGGCGTTTCGAGCAGCGGCTCGAGGCGCTGAACGGCTCGTCCGCCTCCATTGCCGCCATCGACGACCTGTGGCTCGCGCTGCACCTGCGCTTCGAGGCCATCGACGCGTACCGCTTCATCTACCGAGACATGGCCTTTCTGGCCAGCGAGTACCCGGCGCTGGGCCAGCGCGCGCAGGCGCTGACCGCGCAGAACCTGCTTGCCGCGCAGGCGCTGTGCGAAGGCCTGGTGGCATCCGGCGTGATCGAGACCAGCGCCGAACAGGCGCGCATCCTGGCGCTGCAGATGGTCTTCACCACCACCTGCTGGCTGTCCTTCGAGCGGCTCGTGCCCGGCCGCGACGCGCTGGCGCAGGCCGACCCAGGCCTGGCGGCCTTCTACACGCTCACGCTGGTCTCGCCGTATGTTTCGAGCGAATCGAGGGCTTACCTCGATTACCTGAGGGCCAAATACCTCGGATAAATGACGTTGCTGTCCGACGGGGCATTGGCTTCCAGAGCCCCAGGTTCGCATTGAAGAAGATAAAAACCGACAAGGAGCCATCCACCATGACCACCGCCACCCACGCCAAGGAACCGATCGCGCCGCCGTCGCGCCTGCTGCTGCTGGCCGAAGCCCGCGCGCTCTGGGAAACCGGCGCCGGCATCGCCATGTGGCCGCTGCTGCAGCTCACGCCGCGCGGCGACGGCCATCCGGTGCTCGTGCTGCCCGGCCTCGTCGCGGGCGACGGTTCGACGCTGCTGCTGCGCCGCTACCTCTGCAGCCGCGGCTACGACGCCCACGGCTGGGGCCTGGGCCGCAACCTCGGTCCGCGCGAAGGCGTGGAGCACGGCATGGTCGAGCTGCTGAAGACGCTGTACGAGAAGAACGGCGAGAAGGTCAGCGTCATCGGCTGGAGCCTGGGCGGCGTCTATGCCCGCATGCTGGCGTCGTCGTATTCGCACATGATCCGCAACGTCGTCACGCTCGGCAGCCCGTTCTCGGGCAGCCCGCGCGCCACCAACGCATGGCGCGTCTACGAAGGCGTGAGCGGCCAGAGCTCGCACGACCCGCGCCGCATGAAGTTCGTGCAGCCCACCCCGCCCGTGCCGACCACCTCCATCTTCAGCCGCACCGACGGCGTTGTGGCCTGGCAATGCAGCATCGAGAAGACCGGCCCGCAGTCGGAAAACATCGAGGTGCTGGCCAGCCACCTGGGCCTGGGCGCGCACCCCGCCGTGCTCTACGCGGTGGCCGACCGCCTCGCGCAGCCCGAAGGCCAGTGGAAGCCCTTCAACCGCGGATTGCTGGGCCCGCTCGTGTACCCGGACCCCGATCGCGCGGACTGATCAAGCGCCCCGCGGGCTGCCGAACCCTTTCCAGGAATACCGTGGAACCGGCTTTGCCGGGCCACAGGTATTGCCCCCGGCGGGGGGAAGGAGGCCACACGAAGTGGGCAAGCCTGGGGGCGAGCCTAGTTTCCAGCCCAGACGTCCAGGACGTAGCGTTGGTCGGCGATCATCCTGTCCATCCACGCCGCACTGTCCTGCCCGTGCTCGCGCGCCAGGTCGCTCAGCGTGCGGCGCACGTCGGGTTCCATGCGCGAGCCGTCGCCGCACACGTACACCACCGCGCCGGCCTCCAGCAGCTTCCACACGTGGGCGGCCTGCTCGCGGATCAGGTCCTGCACATAGACCTTGCGCTCGCCCGCGCGCGAGAACGCGGTGTGCAGCTTCATCACGCCGCGGTGCGCCCAGGCGTTCAGTTCATCGGCGTAGATGAAGTCCTGCTCGGGATGGCGGCAGCCGAAGAACAGCAGGGCTTCTCCGACGGCGTTGCCCGCCTCGACCTGCGCCGCGCGCTCCTGCAGGAAGCCGCGGAACGGCGCCAGGCCCGTGCCGGGGCCGATCATGATGAGTGGCCGGCCCGCATCGTCCGGCAGCCGGAAGCCCTCGGCCGTGGTCTCGCGCACCACGCCATGCACCGTGTCGCCCGCCTCGGCGCGCGCCAGGAAGTTGGAGCACACGCCCTCGAAGGTGCCCAGGCCCGACTTCGCCGGCCCGTTCACCACGCCCACCGTCACGCTGCACCTGCCGGGCGTCATCGTCGGCGATGACGAGATCGAGTAGTAGCGTGGCGACAGCGGCGACAGCATCTCGAGGAACACCGCGAAGGGCACCTGGCAGGCCCGATGTTCCTCGAGCAGGTCGAGCAGCGACTTGCGCTTGTGCAGCACCTCGGCCTTGTAAGCGGCCTGCGAGGCTTCGTCGCTGCCCGACAGGGCGACGAGCTTCGGCTTGGTGAACGGGCACTCGGTGTAGGCCGCAAGCGTGGCGATCTGCTTGCGCGTGGCCACGTCCTGCAACTCGACGTAATCGCCCAGCAGCCGGTCGACCGCAATCACCTGCTCGACCGGCAGCGCGGCCTTGCGCCCCGCACCCGCATGCAGGCGCACATGCGCCGTGCGGTCGAAGCCGAAACGCGCCATCGCACGCTCGACCTGCCGTGGGCTGTTGCGCGGCACCACGCTCAGGTGGTCGCCGGCGCGGTAGTCGAGCCCTTCGGGCAGCATCAGCTCGACGTGGCGCGTGGAGCGTCCGGCTTCGCCATTGCCGCCGGACTGCAGCTCGCGGTTCTCGATCACCCGCAGCGCCACCGCGCCCAGCGCATCGACGATCGCATTCTTCTGCGGCGGCGGCAGCTCTTCCAGCGTGTAGAGCGGCTCGCTCTGCACCGGCGTGTCGGCGCCGGTCTTGATGTCGAAGGCCTTCACCAGCTCGGGCCAGAGCGCGTCGCTCCAGTCCTGGAAGGCGCCGTCCATGTCCTCGCGCGCATCGCCTTCGCCGCGCGGATGCACGCGCGTTGCGCCGAGCGCCTCGAGCCGCTCGTCGATGCGCCGCGGCACGGCCTGGTAGGTGGCGGCCCAGTCGGTGTTGCCGCAGCCGAACACGCTGAAGCGCACGCCGTTGAGCGAGTCGTCGGCCTTGTCGAGCCAGCGATGGAATTCGGCCGCGTTGTCGGGCGCCACACCGTTGTACGACGCGCACACGATCGCCACCGCGCCGTTGGCCGGCAGCCGCTCGGCGTAGTCGTCGAGCGAGGCCAGCCGGGTCGAGAAGCCGCGGGCCTCGCCGGCTTCGGCGAGCTGGCGCGCCAGGTCTTCGGCGGTGCCGAGGTTCGAGCCCTGCAGCACCAGCAGCGAGGTGCCGTGGCGCGCCGCCTGGGGCTTGCGTTGCGCGGCCTGGGCGGGTTGCACCGGCGCGGCTGCCACGTCGGTCATGTTGCCGCGCGGGCGCGTGGCCGGGTCGCGCAGCAGCGCCTTGATGCGCAGTCCCTCGGGCTTGATCGTCAGCGCTTCCTTGATCTTGAGCTTGTAGCCGGTGTGGTCCACCAGGTTGAAGCGCTGCAGGATCATGCCCAGCGTGAGCACCGCCTCCTGCAGCGCGAACTGCCGGCCGATGCAGGCGCGCTGCCCGTTGCCGAAAGGCTTGAAGGCGTTGACCGGCCGTTCGCGCTCGGCCTCGCGCGTGAAGTTGTCGGGGTCGAACTGGTCGGCGTTCTCGCCCCAGATGCCCTTGTCGCGATGCAGCGCCAGCGCATGCATGATGACCATGTTGTTCTTCTTGATCGTGTACTGGCCGCCGATCTTGGTGTCTTCCTTCGCGCGCATCGATATCGCCGGCGCGGTCGGGAACATGCGCAGCGATTCCTTGAGCACCTGCATCACGTACTGCAGGCGGTTGACCTGGGCATAGGTCGGCTTCTGCGAGGTGTCGGGGCCGAACACGTTGTCGACCTCGGCCTGTGCCTTCGCCATCGCTTCGGGGTTCTTCAGCAGGAAGTAGATGGCGAACGACAGCAGCCCGCTGGTGGTCTCGTGGCCCGCGATGAGGAATTCGATGCACTCGTCGCGGATCATCTTGTCGGTGAGCTTCTCGCCGCTCTTCTTGTCCACGCCCGCGATCATGTAGCTCAGCAGGTCGGGCTTGGTGGCGATGTCGGCGCCGCTCGCGCGGCGCTCCTCGATGATGTCCTCCACCATCTTGTGCATGTAGCGGATGTCCTTGCGCTGCTGCGCAAGTTCCTTCTTGAGCATCAGCTCCTCGAGCGGCAGGCCGCGCCGGTTCTGCACCGTCTCGAGCGTGCGCACCATCGCGTCGACGAAGGGATGGAAGCCCTCGCGGTAGAACGAATTGAAGCGGTAGCCGAAGCCGCACAGGCCGATGGTGTCGAGCGTGAGCGCGGTCATGTCGCGCACCACGTCCACCTCCTCGTCGAAGTTCAGCCGCTCCCACTTGGTCACGAGCTGCCCCGCGATGTCGAGCATCATGGGGTGGTAGGCCTGCATCGCGCGCTGGCTGAAGTTGGCCAGCAGGATGTTGTGCGGCTTCGACCAGGTCTCCTCGTGCGTGTCCGAGGTGAACAGGCCGTGCGACGCGGCACGCAGCCGGCGCAGCGCGCCGCGCGTGCTCTTGTCGAAGCGCGGCTCCTCGCAGAGCTCGTCCACCAGCGCGGGCGAGGACACCACGATCACCGGCATGCCCGGCATGTCGAGCCAGTAGATGCCGCCGAGTTCCTGCGCGATCTTCCACATGTCGAGCACGGGAGAGTCGGACCCGATCGACAGCAGGTTGCCCACGAAGGGCTTCTTTGCCGGATGCGGGATCGGGTAGAGCGAGTTTTTGCCTGCCATGGTTGTCGTGCCTTTGGGTGGGACCCGCTTCGGATGTAACAACCGGAGTATCCCGACGGCACGGGCGGCAGGCAGGACGGGGTTTCCCTTACAAGACTTCAGTCCTCGTCGGCATGCGCGAAACAGGGCGTCAGGGCCGGACCATCTTGCAATCGGTGCCCTGCGCCAGCTCGTTGCCGGTGTACACCGCATCGGTGCGGAAGCCGTAGTTCGTGCCTTCCCAGCCCACCTTCACCGTCTTGCCGTCCACCGGCGCGATGGTGTTCACCACCTGCGGCAGCAGCAGCTGGTGGTCCTCGCCGCGCATGCGCACCGGGCCCACCACGGAGTCGAAGGTGAGGTCTTCGAGCGCGCGTGCGACCTTGACGGTGTCGGCGCTGCCGGCCTTGTCGATGGCCGCGGCCAGCAGGCGCGGCGTCATGTCGATGCGCGGCGCGAGGAAGTCCTTGCCGGTCTTCGCCTTGTAGGCCTTCGCCAGCGCGTCCGCCTTCGGCGTGCCGGCCTCGCCCGGATGCCACTCGGCCACCCAGGTCAGCTGGCCCAGCTTCGCCTGCGACACGGCGGTGACGGTGCCCGGCACCGAGCCCGCGCTGTGGTTGAAGTAGCGCAGGTCGTAGCCCGCGTCGCCGGCGGCCTTCAGCAGCAGCGTCATGTCCTGGCCCCAGTTGCCGGTGATGACCGAATCGGCGCCGCTCTGCCTGACGTTGGCGATGTAGGGCGCGAAGTCTTTCACGCGGCCGATGGGATGCAGCGTCTCGCCGACGAACTGGATGTCCGGCCGCGCCAGTCCTACCAGCTGCCGGCCGTAGCTGGCCCATTGCTTGCCGTGCGCGTAGTCCTGGTTCAGCAGGTACACCTTCTTCACCTCGGGCGTCTTCTTGATGTAGTTGGCCAGCGCCTTCATCTTCATCGCGGTGTTGGCCTCGGTCTGGAAGTGCCAGAAGCTGCAGGCCTTGCCCGTCATCTCGGGGTCGATGGAGGAATGGTTCAGCACCAGCAGCTCCTTGCCCGGGTTGCGCTGGTTCCAGCGCGCCACCGACTGCACCAGCGCCGTCACCACCGACGAGCCCGAGCCGCCGGTCACGATGGCCTTCGCGCCCTGGTCGATCGCCGCCTGCAGCGCACTCTGGCTTTCCTGCGCCGAAAGCTTGCTGTCGAACTGCAGCAGTTGCAGCTTCGTGCCGCCCAGCACGCCGCCCCGGGCGTTGATGTCCTCGATGGCGTACTGCGTGTGCATCAGCATCAGCTCGCCGACGTTGGCGAAGGGCCCCGAGAGCGGATCGATGTAGGCGATCTTGTAGGTCTGCTGCGCATGCGCGGCACCTGCGATGCAGAACATTGACGCAAGGGCGATCCGCGCCAGTGGCGCCTTCTCGAGCTTCATGGTGAGTCTCCGGAGGTTGGTGTTCAGTCTCTGGCGCGCAGCCCGATCACGCGGCTGGCGAGCTTCGTGAGCTCGGCCACCACGTCGTCGGGCGACAGGCGCCCGCCCGGGCGGTACCAGCTGTAGAGAAAGCCGGGGAGGCTGCAGGCGGCGAGGGCGGTGATCTTGGTTTCCGCGAAGTCGAGGTCGCCGTCGCGGCGCGCCTCCTCGAGCAGCGGACACAGCAGGTCGTAGAAGTGGTGCGCGAGCTTCTTCTGCGCGGCGATGTATTCGGGCCGGTACACCTGCGGCTCGCGGTACGCGAAGAAGGCCACCGGGTGGTGCGTGATGGTCGCGCGGATGAGCCGCTCGATGCCCTCGAGCACCTTCTCGCTGGCGCGGCGCGGGTCGGTGGCCGCAAAGTCGAGCGCGGTGAAGCAGTCGACCGCGGGGCGCCACGACAACGTCTCGAAGATCTCCTGCTTGTCGCGGAAGTAGTAGTACACGAAGGGCTTGGTGACGCCCAGCGCGCGCACGATCTGCGCCATGGTGGTGTTGGCGTAGCCCTGCGCCGCGAAGAGCTGCGCGGCCGCCTGCAGGATGCGCTCGCGCTGGAGGTCGGTTCCCTGCGTGGCCGCGCGCTGCCGCCCGGTGCCCTGGGGAAGGTGCGGCCGTGCCGTCGTCTCGCTCTGGTCTCCAGAGGGTTTTTGCCGTGTCGCGGAAGTTATACCCATGGGTAGGATTGTTCGTGCACCATGCGGCATTGGCAAGCGCCCGCCCTGCGTGGGCGGCTATCGATAACCCTGAGGAAGTGACGCCATGGAGACAAGCCACACCGCAGCGCAGAACCTGCGCGAGCTGCCCGACCGCATCGAGCAGCCCCTGCACGAGTACCTGCGCACGCATGCCCGCGAGCGCGGCGCGAGCCCCGCCTGCATCTGGTACGGCCACGCGATGAGCTGGGCCGAGCTCGACAGCGCGAGCGACGCCTTCGGGGCGCGGCTGCAGGCGCTCGGCGTGCAGAAGGGCGAGCCCGTGGTGCTCTTCATGAACAACTGCCCGCAGTACCTCGTGGCGCATTTCGGCATCCAGAAGATCGGCGCCATCGTCTGCCCGAGCGGACCGCTCAACAAGGAGCACGAGCTGGCCTACCAGGTCAACGACCTGAAGGCGCGCGCGATCGTCGCGGCCGCGTCGCTGCTGCCGGTGGTGAACAAGGTGCAGCCCGGCAGTTCGCTCGAGCACGTGTTCGTGGTGCACTACGCCGACCTGCTGCCGGCCCCCACGTCGATCGACCTGCCGGCCGAACTCGCCGCGGAGCGCAACGCGGTGCGCAGCGTGCCCGAAGGCTGCGAGGACTTCCTCGCCGTGATGAAGGCCGGCGCCAGGCCGCAGCCCGTGGCCATCGACATGGACGACGTCGCGCTCATGACCTACACATCGGGCACCACGGGTCTGCCCAAGGGCGCGATGCTGAGCTACGGCAACGCGCTCTACAAGACGCGCGCCGCGGCCGACTGCAATGGCGTGGGGCCGGACGACGTGCTGCTGTCCATCGCGCCGCTGTACCACATCGCGGGCATGCTGATGGGCGTCAACGTGCCGGTGCTCAGCGGCGCCGTTTCGGTGCTGCTGCACCGCTTCGATCCGCGTGCCGTGCTGCAGGCCATCGCGGCCTGCCGGGTGAGCTGGTGGTACAGCATCGCGCCGATGAACGTGGCCTGCATGCAGGTGGACGACATCGCGGACTTCGACCTGTCGAGCCTGCGGATGAACCCGGTGACCAGCTTCGGCATTGCCTTCACCGAGCCGCTGGCGCGGCAGTGGCGCTCGCACGCGACCGGCTGCACCTCGTTCGAGGCCGCCTACGGCCTGAGCGAGACGCACACCTGCGACACCTACACGCCGCACCACGCGCCGCGCTGGGGCACGCAGGGCATCGCGGTGCCGGGCGTGACGATCCGCATCATCGACACCGACACCCAGGCCGACATGCCCGTGGGCGAGGTCGGCGAGATCGTGCTGACCAGCAAGGGCTCGTTCAAGGGCTACTGGAACAAGCCCGAGGCCACGGCTGCCACGCTGCGCAACGGCTGGGTGCATACCGGCGACATGGGCAAGCTCGACGCCGACGGCTACCTCACCTTCATCGGCCGCTTCAAGGAGATGATCAAGGTCTCGGGCTACAGCGTGTTCCCGGAAGAGGTCGAGACCATCCTCATCAAGCACCCGGCAGTGGCGCAGGCCGCGGCCATCGCGCAGCCCGACCCCGAGAAGGGCGAGGTGGTGAAGGCCTTCATCGTGCGCAAGCCCGGCGCCGCGCTCGAGGCCGATGCGCTCATCGCCTGGGCGCGCGACAACATGGCGAGCTACAAGGCGCCGCGCGCCGTGAGCTTCATCGACGCACTGCCCACCACCGGCGCCGGCAAGGTGCTGCGCCGCCTCCTCAAGGACAAGGCCTGAAAGGTTCTCCCACGTGTTTTCCAAAGTTCTGATTGCCAACCGCGGCGAGATCGCGGTGCGCCTGGTGCGCGCGCTGCGCGACCTCGGCATTGCCAGCGTGGCCGTGCATGCGCGCGACGACGCGGCGGCGCTGCATGTGCAGCTGGCCGATGCCGCCGTCGCGCTCGATGCGACCGGGCCGTCCGCCTACCTCGATGTCGCCGAGCTCATCGCGGTGGCCAGGTCGCAGGGGTGCGATGCGGTGCATCCCGGCTACGGCTTCCTCAGCGAGCGCGCCGATTTCGCGCAGGCCTGCGCGGATGCGGGCCTCGTCTTCATCGGGCCCACGCCCGAGCAGCTCGGCCTGTTCGGCGACAAGGCGCGCGCCCGCGCGCTGGCCACGCAATGCGACGTGCCGGTGATGCCGGGCAGCGCGGGCGCGGTGACGCTCGCCCAGGCCCAGGCCTTCTTCGACGAGCAGCATGCGCAAGGTGCGGGCGTGATGGTCAAGGCGATCGGCGGCGGCGGCGGGCGCGGCATGCGCGCAGTGCTGAACGCCGGCGAGCTGCCCGAGGCGCACGCGCGCTGCATGTCGGAGGCCAGGGCGGCCTTCGGCATCGACGGCGTGTACGTGGAGCGGCTGATGCGCAATGCGCGGCATATCGAGGTGCAGGTGCTCGGCGACGGCCGCGCCGTGGCCAGCCTGGGCGAACGTGAGTGCACGCTGCAGCGGCGCTTCCAGAAACTGGTGGAAATCGCGCCGAGTCCGTCGCTGCCCGACGGGCTGCGCGCGCTGCTCACGCAGGCCGCGCTGCGCATGGCGAAGGCCGTGGGCTACCGCGGCCTCGGCACCTTCGAGTTCCTGGTCGATGCCGCGTCGGCGACCCTGCCCTTCGTGTTCATCGAGGCCAATCCGCGCCTGCAGGTCGAGCACACGGTGACCGAGGCGGTGACGGGGCTGGACCTGGTGCAGCTGCAGATTGCTGTGGCCGCCGGCCAGCAGCTGGCCGAGCTCGGCGTGGAGGCCGATCGCACGGCGCCGCAGCGCGGCTTTGCGCTGCAGTGGCGCATCAACGCCGAGACGCTCGACGCGCAGGGCCATGCGCGGCCCTCGGGCGGGACGCTGGCGCGCTTCGACCTGCCGGCCGGTCCCGGCGTGCGTGTCGACACGCACGGCTATGCGGGCCTCGCGCCTTCGCCGCACTACGACACGCTGCTGGCGAAGCTCATCGTGCATTCACCGTCGTCGCGTTTTGCGGACGCGTTGCGCCGTTCGCTGCGCGCGCTGGACGAATGCCACATCGACGGCATCGCCACCAACCTGCCGCTGCTGCGCGCCATCGCGGCGCGGCCCGAATTCGCGACGCAGGCGGTGCACACGCGCTTCGTGGAAGCGCACCTGGGCGACCTGCTCGCGGCCGCGTCGGCGCTGCCGGGCCATGCAAGAAAGGCCGCACCCGCACCGGATGCGCAGCAGCCCGCTGCCGACGACGGATCGGACGAGCTCACCGTCAAGGCACCGATGCCCGCGCGGCTCGTGCAGTTCGAGGTCGAGGTGGGCGACGTGCTGCCGGTCGGCGCGCAGCTCGGTGTGCTCGAGGCCATGAAGATGGAGCACCTGCTGCATGCACCCGTGGCAGGCCGCGTGGTGGCGCTGCTCGCGGCGCCGGGCGACTACCTCGTCGAAGGGCAGTCGCTGCTGCAGCTCGAGGCGGTCGATGCGCAGGCCGTCGAGGCCGAGGCGCGCGCCGAGCAGGACCTGGACGCGATCCGCCCCGACCTGCGCAAGGTCATCGAGCGCCATGCCTACACGCTGGACGCCAACCGGAAGGCCGCCGTCGACAAGCGCCACGCGCAGCGCGGACGTACCGCGCGCGAGAACATCGCCGACCTGTGCGACACGGCGGCCGACCCCGGCAACTTCATCGAATACGGCGCGCTCGCCATCGCCGCGCAGACGCGCCGCCGCACGCTCGAGGACCTGATCGCCAACACGCCCGCCGACGGCATGGTCACCGGCCTGGGCAGCATCAACGCGAAGCAGTTCGGCCCCGAAGTGTCGCGCTGCGCCGTGCTGGCCTACGACTACACCGTGCTGGCCGGCACGCAGGGCATGCGCAACCACCACAAGACCGACCGCCTGCTGGCGGTGGCGCACCAGCTCGGGCTGCCGGTGGTGCTGTTCGCCGAAGGCGGCGGCGGCCGGCCGGGCGACACCGACATGCCGATCGTGGCGGGGCTGAACAACCACACCTTCAGCCAGTTCGCGGCGCTCTCGGGCAAGGTGCCGGTGGTGGGCATCGTGCACGGCCGATGCTTCGCGGGCAACGCGGCGCTGCTGGGTTGCGCCGACGTGATCATCGCGACGAAGGGCAGCAACATCGGCATGAGCGGGCCGGCCATGATCGAAGGCGGCGGCCTCGGCACCTTCGCGCCCGAGCAGATCGGCCCGAGCAGCGTGCAGTCGCGCAACGGCGTGATCGACATCCTGGTGGATGACGAAGCGGCCGCGGTGGCTGCGGCGAAGCAGTACCTCTCGTACTTCCAGGGCGCGACCGCCGACTGGGAATGTGCCGACCCGCGCACGCTGCGGCATGTGGTGCCCGAGAACCGCCTGCGCGTGTACGACGTGCGCGCCGCCATGCGCGGCGTGGCCGACACCGGCTCGCTGCTCGAGCTGCGCGCGGGTTTCGGCGCGGGCATCGTCACCGCGCTTGCGCGCATCGAGGGCAAGCCCGTCGGGCTGATGGCGAACAACCCGCATCACCTCGGTGGCGCCATCGATGTCGAAGCGGCCGACAAGTCCGCGCGCTTCATGCAGCTGTGCAATGCGCACGGCCTGCCGATCGTTTCGCTGTGCGACACGCCGGGCTTCATGGTCGGCCCCGACATCGAGGCGCAGGCGCAGGTGCGCCACGTGTGCCGGATGTTCATGGTGGCCTCGCACCTGCGCGTGCCGTTCTTCGCCGTGGTGCTGCGCAAGGGCTACGGGCTGGGTGCGCAGGCAATGACGGCAGGCGGCTTCGATGCGCCCGTGTTCACGGTGGCATGGCCCACCGGAGAGTTCGGCGCCATGGGCCTGGAAGGTGCCGTCCGGTTGGGATTCCGCAAGGAACTGGAAGCGGCCGAGGAGGGCGCCGAACGCGACGCGCTGTTCAAAAAGCTCGTGGCCCAGCAGTACGCCAACGGCGAGGCGATCCACATGGCGCAGACGCTGGAGATCGATGCGGTGATCGACCCTGCCGAAACGCGCACCTGGCTGGTGCGTGGATTGGCCTCGGCCGGCAAGGCGAAGGAGCCTGCCACCGCGTATGTAGACACTTGGTAACCGATCTCCTAGACCTCGTCACACGCAAGGACTCCATGCCTCCGTACACTGGCTGGCTTTGCGCGGATGAAACTGGTTTCCATTTGGGCGGCACGCTTGCGCGATGTGACGATGGCGCATTGGGTGACTGCCTGTTGCCTGGCATTGCTTGCCCTGGGTGTGCATGCCGTTACACGAGATGGCGACCTTCCCCGTCAACCCGCCGAGGCGCATTGGGTTGCGAGCTGGGCCGTGGCGCCGCTCGACTTCCGCGAGATGGCTGCGGGTCCCGGTGGCCCCACCTTTTCGTCGCCGGCGGGCAATGACCTGCGCGGCCAGACGCTGCGCCAGCAGATCGAACTCTCGCTGGACGGCGAGCGCATCCGCATCCGCTTTTCGAACCGCTTCGGCAAGACGCCGTTGCGCATCGCGGCCGCGACTGCCGCGCGTGGCACGGGTGGCGATGCGTTCTCGCCCGCCACGTTGCGTGTCCTGCATTTCGGAGGCCGCACCAGCCTGACCATCGCGCCAGGCGCCGATGCGTGGAGCGACGGCGTGGAGCTTCCCGTGCAGGCGGGACAGACGGTGGTGGTGAGCGCGTTCTTCGATCGCGCCACGCCGTTCTCGACCGTGTCCATGCCGGAGCCGGGCACCGCCTGGGTGGCCGCCGGCAATGCGGTGGGCGCGCCCAAGCTGAAGAACCCCACGCCGCTGGTGCTCAACCAGATCGTGACCGGGCTCGACGTGCTGACCACGAAGCCGGTGCGCACCGTGGTGGCCTTCGGCGACTCCATCACCGCGGGCACGTCGGAGGGCTCCTTCGGCGCGTACCCCGACATGCTGGCCACGCGCCTTCGCGACACGCGGCCGGCCGGGCAGGACGTGGCGGTGCTCAATGCCGGCATCGGCGGCAATCGCCTGCTGAGCGATGGCGTCGGGCCCAGCGGCCTTTCGCGTTTCGAGCTCGATGCCTTGCGGCAGAGCGGCGTGACCCACGCGATCGTGCTGCTCGGCACCAACGACATCGGCCGCACCGTGTTCGCGCGCGTGCCGGGCGCCGAACTGGCGAGCCGCGACTGGCCCACGGCCGAGCGCATCACCGAAGGGCTGCAGCAGCTCGTCAAGCAGGCCCGCGCCAAGGGCGTGAAGCTGCTGCTGGGCACCGTGCCGCCGTTCAAGAACACGCCTTACTGGAATGGTGCGAACGAGGCGCTGCGCGAGGCCGTCAACCGCTGGATCCGAAGCCGCCAGGACATCGACGGCGTGATCGATTTCGACGCCGCACTGCGCGACCCTGCCGACCCGCAGGCGCTGAATCCGTTGTTCGATTCGGGCGATCACCTGCACCCGAACAAGGCCGGCCATGCGGCCATGGCCGCGGCCATCGACCTTCGCGAACTGGAAGAGTGAGCGCTCGCAAAAGCCGCAAACCGGGGCTGGCGGGCCCCTGAAAAGCGCGTCACAGCTCTACACAAGATTTCGCGTACCGCTTACAGGCGGTTCACATGGGCTGGGCAGCATGAAGCTTCCTCCAACAACTCATGAGGAGTCCTTCATGAAAACGATCGCATTGGCTTTTTCCATCGGCGCGGCTTCGCTCCTGTCGGTGGGTGCATTGACTGTTCCCACTGCGGCGCAGGCACAACCCGTGGTCACCGTGCAGGTGGCACCGCCTCCGCCGCGCTTCGAGCGCGTGCCCCCGCCGCGCCGCGGCTATGCCTGGGCGCCGGGGCACTATGAATGGCGCGGTGGCCGCCATGTGTGGATCGGCGGTACCTGGGTCCGTGCGCGTCCGGGCTATGCCTACCGTGCACCGGAATGGCGCCAGGAAGGCGGCCGCTGGCAGTACAGCGCGGGCCGATGGGACCGCGACGGCGACGGCGTGCCGAACCGCTACGACCGCCGGCCGAACAACCCGAATCGCAACTGACGGGTGCCGGGGCCGCCGCACACGGCGGCCCCATATCGGATTTCGCGTGCGCGGGCGCTAGCGGATGCTGACCAGCTCGAGGGTTTCCCTGACCTGGAACGCACCGCCGCTCGCGCCGCCGCGTGTGTCGACCTCGAATCGGACCACGCGACCCAGTTCCTGTGAGAACCACGCGTTGGCGGCGTACTTGCCGTACTGATTGCCGCCCACCGCGCCTGCGTTGGCGAAGCGCTGGGTGTAGCCCCTGTATTCGATCCGCACGACCTTGAATTCCCTGCCGCCGAGCGTGAGCGTGGTGTCTTCCATCACCGTCGCATTCAGGTCCATGTTGACGCGGACACCTCCGAGCGTGGTCGAGTAGCGGGCCCTCCAGGCCGCGGCTTCCTTCAGGTTCTCCTTGGCCCATCCGCCCGGCGGCATGGCCGAATCGAACTCGCCTGCGATCGCCGACGTCACGCTGACCACCTCGCCGCCGGGCTTCTCGACCCAGCCGCCGCTGTTGAAGCTGAGGCGATCGTCCGTCGCCGCATCGGCGCGATAGATCACCTTGCGGTAGGTGTTGCTGAGACGGTCGTGCAACTGGTATTCGATGACGCTCGGACGCGCCGTTTCCGACATGGCAGGCGAAGCGGATGCCGATGCCGTGGACACCGGAAGGTTCTTCGCCGCCTCGGCCGCCAGCCGGCCGCGCGCCGGCAGTTCCGCGATCCATGACGCAGGCACGGCGAGCCTGGCCGCGTTCGAGCCCGCGGGCGCCGCGCTGACGAGCCCGGCGAGCCGCCCCTGCGCGTCGAACAGGCCGGCGCCGCCGAGTCCCGCCTCGGGCGCGGCGGCGAGCTGCAGCGCTTCAAGCTCTCCGGCGTTGCCGCGGCGCAGGCCCGCCAGCATGCCGGTGCCCAATGTCAGTTCCCGGCCCCGGGGCGAACCGATGGCATACAGCGGCATGCCGACCTGCAGGGCGCTCGCCGGCGCGACGGCGATGGCGGGCGCATTGAAGTTGGCAATGCGCAGCTGGCAGAGATCGCGTTCGGGGTCCGGCAACGCCAGCGTTGCGCCATAGCTGACGTTGTCGCGCTTCAGCGCCACCGTGCTGGCCTTGGCGAGCAGCTGGCAGCTCGTGACCGCGGTGCCGGGCCCGGTGGCGACGGCACTGCCGGTGGCCAGCACCCTGCCTTGCGCGTCGCTCGCCTGCACCACCCACACGCTGGGCGACACGCGCGCGAACAGCGCATCGGGTGCGAGATCGGCGCCTTGCCGAGCTTCCTGGGCAGAAGCGGTGAGCACGGGCAGGGCGACGGCGAACGAGGCGAGCGCTGCGCGCGCCGGGGAAAACTTGAATGTCATGGCGGGTGGGTTCAGCGGTTGGCCGGCAGGAGCAGTCGCAGATCGTTCAGCGGTGTCCGGGCGAACGGTGCAGTCTCGGAAGGCGCGGTGGCTGCGACGCGGGGTGCGGTCAAAGGCGGCGGCGTCGGCGCGGCGGCAGCAGCGGCAGCCGGTGCCGGGATCGCCTCGATCGGCCGCGCCGCCACGGCAGGCTGGGCGACGACTGCGGTCGCTATGGCCGCCGGGACGACCGGCGAAGGCGCTGCCGGTGCTGTGGGTCTGGCGTCCGGCACAGCGGCCTTCGCGGTCCTGGCCGCGGGCAGGCTGTCGTCGTAGGCCAGCGATTGCAGTTCCTGGCGGCCTTCCGCCTCGGAGACGCGTTCGAAGCCGGGACGTCCGACGGCAATGCCGAAGTTCATGCTCATCAGCACATAGGCCGTCTGCTTCGGCCGCAGCACCACGTCGATGGTGGCTTCGGCCTCGGTGCGGGCACTGGCCCGGTAGGTGCCCGCCGGGCGGTCGATGTAGAAGAAGCTGTTCGGCCGCGACTTGCCGACGACCTGTCCGTTGACTGTGACCTCGGGCTGCAGCGCCGCGCCCATGATCGAGTTCCGGTAGAAGTAGATCCGCCCCTCGTTCTCGCCGAGCGACGGCATGCTGCCGGCCATTTCCGAAAACCGTGGCCCGCTGGCCGCGCACCCGAACAGGCCGGCCGCAAGCACGGCCAGCAAACCCCCACCGATCCAACGTCGCATTGCGCCTTCTCCTCGTTTGGCGCGGGATGCTACACCCGCTTACAAGGCGGGTGGCGGGTGATGCGCCGGATTTCAGCGAAACACGACCGTGCGATGGCCGTTGAGCAGCACGCGGTGCTCGCTGTGCCACTTCACCGCGCGCGCCAGCACCTGGCTCTCGGTGTCGCGGCCGCGGGCCGTGAGGTCCTCGACCGTGTCGGTGTGGTCGGCGCGGGCCACGTCCTGCTCGATGATCGGGCCTTCGTCGAGGTCGGCCGTCACGTAGTGGGCGGTGGCGCCGATCAGTTTCACCCCGCGGTCGTGCGCCTGGTAGTAGGGCTTGGCGCCCTTGAAGCTCGGCAGGAACGAGTGGTGGATGTTGATCGCGCGGCCCGACAGGTTGCGGCACATGTTGTCGCTCAGGATCTGCATGTAGCGCGCCAGCACGACCAGCTCGGCACCTTCGGCCTCGATGATCTCGAGCTGCTTCGCCTCGGCCTGCGCCTTGGTCGCGGCCGTCAGCGGGATGTGGTGGAACGGCACGTTGTAGCTGGCCGCGAGCTGGTAGAAGTCGCGATGGTTCGAGATGATGGCGCGCACGTCGATCGCCAGCAGGCCGCTCTTCCAGCGGAACAGCAGGTCGTTGAGGCAGTGGCCTTCCTTGCTCACCAGGATGACCGTCTTCATCGGCTGCGCGGCGGCGTGCAGCTGGAGTGTCATGCCGAAACCGGCGGCGAATGTCTTCAGCTCGTCGCGCAGCGAGGCTTCGCTGTGCGCGCTGCAGGCGAAGCGCACCCGCATGAAGAACAGGCCCGTGTCGTGGTCGTTGTACTGGGCGGCCTCTTCGATGTTGGCGCCTCGCTCGAGCAGGAAGCCCGACACGGCATGCACGATGCCCGTGCGGTCGGGGCACGAGAGGTTCAGGATGTAGGCCGGCGTGTTTGTCGTCATATCAGTTCAATTAACGGGTCACTCGGCAGGCGGCCGGGCCGCATGCCTGTTCGGGGACACCGCGGAACCGGCTTCGCCGGGCCGCTGGCGTTGCCCCCGGTGAGGGGGTGGCGGCCACACGAAGGGGCCGAGCCTGGGGGTGAGCGATGTCCGGGCGTGATTGTGGCAGGGGTGCCAGAATCGCGATTTTCCCCGACCCCATATCCTCAGGAGCGAGACATGGCCTACCAGGACTTCAACATGGACAACCAGTGGTTGCCCTTCACCCCCAACCGTCATTTCCGCAAGGACCCGCGCGTGTTCGTGGCGGCCGACGGCATGGAGTTCACCACGCACGACGGCAGGAAGGTGATCGACGGCATCTCCTCGCTGTGGTGCGTGGGCGCGGGCCACAACCGCAAGCCGATCAACGAGGCCATCAAGAAGCAGCTCGACACGCTCGACTACGCCACCGCATTTCAGGTCAGCAACGACCGCGCCTTCGAGGCGGCGGAGCGAATCGCGTCGCTGGCCCCGGGAGACCTCAACAAGGTGCTGTTCTGCAACTCGGGCTCCGAGGCCGCCGACACCTCGATGAAGGTGGCGCTGGCCTACCACCGCGCGCGCGGCGAGGGCCACCGCAACGTGTTCATCGGCCGCGAGAAGGGCTACCACGGCGTGGGCTTCGGCGGCATGTCGGTGGGCGGCATCCCGGGCAACCGCAAGGTGTTCGGCTCGGCCTTCCTGCCGCGCGTGGACCACATGCGCTTCATTCACGACCCGGTGAACCATGCGTACATCCACAACGAGGAACCGGTATGGGCCGAAGACCCGCTGGTCGAGCTCGAAACCCGCATCCTGCCGCTGCACGACCCGAGCAACGTGGCCGCGATCATCGTGGAGCCGGTGGCCGGTTCGGCGGGCTGGTACCTGCCGCCCAGGGGCTACCTGAAGCGCCTGCGCGAGATCTGCGACAAGCACGGCATCCTGCTGATCTTCGACGAGGTCATCACCGGCTTCGGCCGCATGGGCACCAACTTCGCGTCCGACTATTTCGGCGTGGTGCCCGACATGCTGAACTTCGCCAAGTGCGTGACCAACGGCGTCATTCCGCTGGGCGGCGTGATCTGCCGCGACAAGCTCTACGACGCGATGATGAAGACCGACGCGCCCGAGCACGTGGTCGAGTTCTTCCACGGCTACACCTACTCGGGCCATCCGGTGGCCTGCGCCGCGGCCGTCGCCACGCTCGACCTGTTCAAGCAGGAGAACCTCTTCGCGCGCGCCGGCGAAATGGGCAAGGTGCTGGGCGATGCCTTCCACAGCGCGTTCAAGGGCCTGCCCAACGTGGTCAGCATCCGCAGCCTCGGCCTGGCCGCGGCGGTGGAGCTCGCACCCATCGCGGGCACGCCGGGCAAGCGCGCCTACGACATCTTCCTCGACTGCTTCCACAAGGGCGCGCTCGTGCGGCCCGCGGGCGACGTGCTGGTGATCGCGCCGCCTTACATCGTGGAGAAGTCGCACATCGACACGCTGGTGAACACGCTCGCGGATTCGATCAAGGCGCACGCCTGAACGAGCGCTGAGAGGCAGGCGGCATCGGCCGCACATCGATGTCCGGATGCGGCCAGCCGAGGCGGAAGGGAACGCGCAGCATGTGAATGTCCGCGGCCCCTGCCGCCTTCTCCTTTCCGAGGGCACCATCATGCTGAAGCTGCAACTGAGCCGTCTGGCCTCGCCGCTGGGCGAGCTTCTTCTCGTCACCGACAACGACTGCGCGATCCATGCGCTGGACTTCGCCGATCACCGCGCCCGCCTGCATCGCCTTCTGCTGCAACTGCACGACGACGAGGTGGCGCTGAGCGAAGGCGATGCACCGCATGCGGTGGCCGCTGCCATGGAGCGCTACTTCGATGGCGAGCTCGCGGCCATCGATGCCCTGCCCGTCGCCACGCTGGGCGATGCGCTGCAGCGCAAGGTGTGGGCCGCGCTGCGCCGCATTCCGGCGGGACGCACTACCAGCTACGGCGAGCTCGCGAAGCTGCTGGGTTTCGACGATCCGCGCGCGGCCATCGACATCGGCGCGGCCAACGGATCGAACCCGGTCGGCATCGTCGTGCCTTGCCATCGCGTGATCGGCCGCAACGGCGATCTCAAGGGCTATGCCGGCGGTGTCTTCCGCAAGCGCCGTCTGCTCGAGCACGAAGGCGCGCTGCCGGCGGCCGATGCGCGCATCGACGAAAAAAATGCGCAGGCGGAAACGATGCAGCTGCCGTTCTGAGTCCTTCGATTTCCTGATCGGGCGCCGCACAGGGGGAGAGGTATTTCCACTGCTTTGACAGGAGCGCGCAGTTGCGTCACGCTGCATCCCCATCCCAAGGATGGGGGGACGAGGATGTCGAAAAACATCGAACGCTGGATGGACAGGCCGTTGCCTACGACCGGCCAGGTCGTGCTCATGACGATGGTGCTCGGCTCGGTCAGCGTCTGGCTGCTGCTCTGGTTCGGCGACTGACCAGCCCGGGCCGCGCGAAGAAGCGCGCTGTCTTGCGCGCTCTCATGTGCGCCGTCATGCGCGCCGCGTGAGTCCGTGCCCCGCGCGAATCACGGGGCCGTTGCTTCTTCTTCATTTCTACGGGTTCACGGGATGCCGCCTACCGGTTCCCGGGATACCGGTGGCCGCCCCCCCTAAATAGCATCGCCCTCCAGAAACGTAGCACTTACGAATTCATCGCAGTGTGTTTTCCAGAGAGGGATCGTCATGCAACGCGTATTTCTTTTGGCAGTGGCGTGCGCGCCGTTGATGGCGCTGGCCAACAACGTCGGCGAGAACACGTCATGGCAGTTCCAGTCGAGCGCCGACAAGGTCAACCAGGCGGCCATCCAGGACATGGTGCGCAAGCAGAAGAGCGGCTACTACGTCGCCCCGGTCTACAACACCACCATCGGCCGCCAGTACAACTGCAACGTCTCCGCCACCTCGACGGGCAACGACGGCAACAACAGCACGGTGGCGAATTCGCCGTCGAACTCTGGCGCGACCTCGAGCGCGTCGGGCAACGAAAGCCGCACGGCGGTCGGTGCGCTCGGCGGCGCGACGGTGGGCACCTCGCAGGCCAACTCGGGTGCGGTGGGCTCGGCCATCGTCGGCGGCACCAGCACCCAGGTGCAGGGCGCGGCCACGCAGGCGCTCAACTCGACCCAGGGCAACGCCGGCGCGCAGACCGCGAGCGTCGGCGGCAGCTCGGCGTGCGCCTTCGGCGTGCTCAATTGAGAGGAGCACGCGCCATGCAAACCCACATCCGCAGGTTCACCCTCGCCGCCACCGCAGCGGCATCGCTCGTGCTCGCCGGTTGCGTTTCCACGCCGCAGCAGCGCTTCGCGCCCAGCGAAGCGCCCGTGGTGCTCGGCCCCTCGGTGCGCGACAACGTCACGCCGATGGAAGCCGTGCTCGCCTGCTATGCCGACCACATCGCCGCCACCCGCCGCCCGCCCATCGTCATCGGCGTGGGCGACGTGAAGGACTACACCGGCAAGTACAGCATCAACGAAGGCAACGCCATCACGCAGGGCGGCGCGCTCATGGTGTATTCGGCGCTCGGCAAGCTCGGCGGCGCGGTGAGCATCGCCGAGCGCTTCGACCCGGTCATCGCCGAGCGCGAGCTCGCCTATGCCGACCGCCGTCAGCTCGGCGACGGCCGCACGCACCAGCTCGGCGGCCCGAACGGCGGACAGAACGTGCCGTGGCTGCCTTACTTCGGCGGCACCATCAACAAGTCCGACTACTTCATCGTGGGCGGCATCACCGAGCTGAACTACAACATCAACTCGGGCGGCGCGGAGTTCGCGGTGAACCAGGTGGGCGTGAAGGCGCGCACCTTCAGCCAGTCGGTGAGCGTGGACCTGCGCATCGTCGACACCAAGTCGCTGATGGTGGTGCGCACCGTGAGCCTCACCAAGCAGTTCAACGGCTATGAGGTCGGCCTGAACGTGTTCCGCTTCTTCGGCAGCAAGCTGTACGACGTGGACATCGGCGCCAAGGGCCAGGAGCCGGTGCAGATGGGCGTGCGCGCCGCGCTGGAAGAAGGCGTGGTGCGGCTCATGGCGTCCGTCACGCAGGTCGACCACCGGCCCTGCATGACGATGCGCCCGGGCAGCGGCGAGCAGATCCCGCTCACGCCCGCGGCCGACCTGCGCAAGGTCGACAACCCCGGCGATGCCACCGCGGGCGGCACCGCAGTGGCCACCCCCGTGGCGCAGAGCGGCGTGGCAGTGAACGCCGCGGGCCCCGGCGGTGCGCGGCTCACCGGCAACGCCACGCAGGTGGCCTTCGACTTTGGTGCCACCACGCTCGGCGGCAGTTCGCTCGCGCTGCTCGACCAGATCGCCGGCGCCGCCAAGAAGGGCGCGACCGACATCGTGCTGGTGGCGCGCGACACCGAGAACTGGGACGCCCGCAAGCGCGACGAGCTGACCGACCAGCGCATCGCAGCCGTCACCTCCGCGCTCGCCAACCGCGGCGTGGCACCGGCCGCCATCAGCATCACCTGGCGCCCCGACGCGGCCGACACGTCGATCCACCGCGACGGGCCGGGCCTGCAGGAGATCGCCAAGCTGCGCGTGGGCAGCCCGGTGGTGGGCGGCGCCGCACCGGCCGCCGACGGCTCCGTCAAGGGCGACTGAGTCGCCGCTTCGTTTCCCTTCCGCATCGCGCAGGCGAGCGAAAGCGCTCGCGCCGTTCCCGCTTTTTTTCCGACCCTGACCGCTTCCAACATCCGAGGAGTCACGCCATGAAAGCACGCAAGATCCACCGCCGGGCCGCACGCGCGCCCATGTTCAGCCGCAGCAGCATCGGCTCGGCCGTCGCGATGGCGCTGATCGCCACCTCCGTCGCGCAGGCGGCGGAGACCAGTGTCGGTCCTGCCTACAACGGCAACGCCACCGGCGCGGCGACGCTGAACCCGGGCGGCACCAACGCCGCGAACGTCACCGCCACCATCACCAACGCCACGCTGGGCACGACGTCCACCGGCACCCCCACGACCCCGACCCCCGTGGCCGTGAGCAACACCAGCAACCTGATCGGTGCCACGGCCACCGGCAACAGCTCAGCCAACAGCATCCAGCCGGGCGGGCTGCTGCCGGTGAACGACGCCGCCTCGCTCGGGGTGTCCCTCAATTCGGGCGTGATCAACAGCACCGTGACCAACGGCAAGCTGCTGGCCGAGTCGGCCGTGCTGCAAAGCGGCAGCGTGGTGAATGCCGACAACACCATCTCCGCGTCGAGCACGTTCAACACGGGCAGCTCGATCGTCTCGGGCACGGCGGCGGCCAGCGCAACGCCGCAGCAGGGCACCTCGGTGCTGACCTTCCCGGCCGGCGCGCCGCTGTTCGACGCCAAGGGCAACATCGTGGTGACGTCGCTGCAGTCGGCCACCGGCGCAGGCTCGAGCGCACGGGTGGACGGCAGCACGGTCGACCTGATGCTCACAGCGAACGCCGGCAACACCATGACCACGCAGGCGGTGCTCGAGCGCAACTCGATCTCCGCCGTGCTCAAGGCCAACAGCGCCACCAGCGCCGCCGAGATCAAGGACGGCGGCGCGCCGTCGTTTGCCGGCTCCGCGGTGGTCGCGAACCTGCAGGCCAACGGAAACGGCATCCTGGCCATCCACTCGGCGGTCAACAGAAACTCGGTCGTCATGGGCATCGTGAGCGGCGCGCCCGCGGGCGGCAGCAACGTGCTGGCCGGCTCGCTGGCGGTGCAGGGCAACGGCATCGCGAGCGCGGCCACCGGCAACGAGGCGCTCGGCACCACCGCCGGCGCGGCGGGCAACCGCATCGTGGTCGGCGACGTGCAGGTGGCAGGCTCGGGCACTGCCGCCACCGCGGCCAACAGCAGCACGCACAACGGCGCCGGCGTGACCACCAACGTCGACAGCGACCTGGCCCTCGTCAACAGCCAGGGCAACCTGGGCGCGATGACCTTCGCGCAGACCGAGGGCGCGATGGTCCTCGCGGGCGCGCAGTCGAGCAAGTCCGGCACGGTCACGCTCGCGGACAACAGCATCACGGCCGACGCCACGGGCAACACCGCGTCGAGCGCGATCGTCACCGGCAAGAACGCCACGTCGTTCGCGGGCACGGCGGCCGTCTCGAACCAGCAGGCCAACTTCGCGGCGCCGGTGACGGCGTTCGTCATGCCCTCGGTCATCGCCGCGCAGACCGGCGAGGCGGCCGGAACCGGCCAGACCGTCGGCAGCACCGTCACGGTGTCCGGCAACACGGTGGCGGCCACCGCACAGGGCAACCAGATCACCCAGAGCCTGGCGCTGCAGGCGGGTGCGGTGAACATCGGCAACGCCGGCGCGGTGCTCACCGGCGGCACGAGTTCCGACGGCAACGTGTCCGCCGGCGGCGCGGCCACCATGAGCAACCTGCAAGGCCTCTACGACGGCGGTGTCGGCGCCATCAACATGAGCTCGCAGATCGCGTTGACCGCCAACGGCGGCGGCGCGGGCATCGCGGGCAGCACGCTGGCCATGAGCGGCAACCGGCAGGAATCGGTCGCGCTGGGCAACGGCGCTACCAGCACGCTGACGCTGAGCGGCAATTCCGCCGGCACCGGCGCAGGCATCGCGAGCGTGCAGATGGCCGACGCCAACTCGGGCGTGGGCGCCGGGCTGTCGGAAGTCGGTGCGCGCATCGGCGTGAACGGCAACCTGGCCGGCGGCTCGGTCGCGCTCACCGGCAACCTGCAGCGCGCCATCGCCTACGGCAATGCCGCGACCAACAGCCTGGACGTGACCGCGACCGGCGGCAGCCTGGCCGTGGCGCCATCGGCCGGCCCGGCCTCCACCGTGACGGCGGACATCTCGAGCGGGCTGCCGTTCAGCAACAGCGCCGCTGCGCTGCCCACGGTGCGCGCAGCCTACGGCGTGCTCAACGACCAATCGGTGCAGGCCCACATCAACACCTCGGCCACCGGCGCCAACATGCTGGCCGTGACCGTCGCGGGCAACGCGCAGGGCGCCGACGTGGCGAACGGCGGCAATGCCTTCGTGGCAGCCACCTACGGCAACGACGCCGCCAGCGGCATCGCGCTGAAGCTCAACGGCGTGAGCGGCCCGAACGCCGCGGTGGCCAACGTCACCAACACCCAGGCGGTGGCGGGCACGGGCACCGGTGTGTCGGCCATCGCGGCCGGCGGCATCGTGGCGCGCACCACGGTCACGGGCACGCTCGACGACACCACCGTGTCGAGCTCCGGCAACACGGCGCAGGCGCTGGCCTACGGCAGCCGCGCCGCCGGCAACACCGTGGCGGTGACGGCCGGCAACATCGACACAGCGGGCCTCGCGCTGTCCGGCACCACGCTGGTGGGCTCCACGCTCGCCACCAACGCGGCCTTCAGCGTGCAGAACGCGCAGTCGGGCCAGGGCTCGGTGTCGGCGCAGCGCAGCGGCGGAGCCGAAGTGCTCGTGGGCATCGGCGGCGCGGTCTCCGATTCGACGGTGAACGCCAGCGGCAACACCAGCGTGGCCGGCGCCATCAGCAACAGCGCCGCCAACGGCGTGAGCCTGGACGCGGGCAGGGTGGCGACCACCACCGCGGTGCAGAACCTGCAGCTCACCAGCGCGTCGGTCACTTCGCTGACCGGCCAGGAAGGCGCCTCGCTCAGCAACAAGGATGGCGTGCAGGTGGTGCTCGCCGGCGCAAGCCTGCAGGGCTCGCAGGTCGACATCGACGGCAACGCGGCCGGCGGCTCGGCCACCGGCAATGCCGCGACGAACCGCATCGACGTGAAGGGCAGCGCCATTGCCATGGGCAACGGACTGCCGGTGGGCGGTGCGGGCAGCGTGGGCGGGGTGGCGGGTGCCGTGGCCGACCATGCGCTGTCGAACATCCAGCTGGTGACCGGCACGCTGCCGATCTCCTCGAAGGTGGCGGCGGCCTTCGGCGTGGACGGCGCGCCCGGCGCGGCCATCTCGGGCACGACGCTGAGCGTGTCGGGCAACACGCAGAACTCGAAGGCCGTGGCCAACACCGGCAGCAATGCCGTCTCGCTCGCAGCGGGCGACGTCTCGGCCCGCGCGGCACTGCTGTCGGCCCAGGGCAGCACCGCGGCGGTGGAGGCGCGTTCGTTCATGCAGGTCTTTGCGCCGGCCTCGGCGACGAACTCGTCGGTGAGCATCGCGAAGAACAGCAACACCGCGCTGGGCGTGATCAACGACGTGGACAACAGGCTGGCCGTGACGGGCGGCACCTCCGGCGGCGTGCCGCTGCCGGGCGCCGCGGTGCAGGGCGCCGTGCCGTCCGCCAGCCTCGCGGTGGGCGACCAGGTGCTGGTGAACGTGCAGTCGGCCGGGACTTCGGTGCGCGCCACCGCCGACACGGCGCTCTACAACGACGACGGCACCGTGCCCGGCAACGCAGGCCTGCGCGGCAGCAGCTTCGCGATCACCGACAACGCGACGTACGCGGAAGCCTCGGCCAACCGCGCGACCAACGCGGCCTCGCTGGCCGGCGGTGCCTCGCAGACGGCCCACACCGTGGTGCTCAATGCGCAGGACAGCAACGCCGCCGTGACCGCCAGCGCCAACAACGTGAGCAAGCTCACGCTGACGGGTGCCAACGCGCTGAACGGCAGCACCGTCGCGCTGGAGGGCAACAGCACCAACGCCGCCGCGACCGGCAGCGCCGCCACCAACAGCCTCGGCGTGAAGGGCGGGAACATCGCCGGCGGTTCGCCGCTGCCTGCCACGGCGCTGGCAGGCCCGGCCTCGGCGGTCGCCGTGCTGGCCGACCAGGTCCTGGCCAACGTGCAGCAGGGCACCGCGGCGGTGTCGGCCGCCGCCACGGGCAGCATCGGCATCGACACCGCGGCGCTGTCGTCGGTGGGCAACTCGACGGCCGGCGTGTCGAACAACAGCCAGAGCGCGAAGGCCGTGGCCAACACGGCGCTGAACAGCATCGCGCTGGAAGGCGCGAACGTGGCGGCGCGCTCGGCGCTGCAGTCGTCGCAGTCGGGCACGGCGCCGGTGACGGCCTCGTCCACGCTGGAACTGTTCGCACCGGCCGCGTCCAGCAACTCGACCGTGCGGCTCTCGGGCAACAGCAACGCCGCGCTGGCCGTGACCAACGACGCGACCAACACCCTGGGCGTGGCCGCGGCCAACACGCTGCCGCTCGGGGCCACGGGCAGCGCGACGCTGGCCGAGACGGGCGGCCCCGACAACGTGAGCGCCAGCGGCGACCACGTGCTGTCGAACCGCCAGGTGGCCTCGGGCACGGTCGGCAGCACGGCCAGCACGTCGATCTACAACGACGACCGCGCGGTGCCGGGCACCCAGGGCGTGGTCAACGGCGCGCTCACCGTCGCGGGCAACAGCACCTTCGCCGAAGCATCGGCGAACCGCGCGGCGAACACCGTGACCGTGGCGAGCGGCGGGACGCAGGGCGCCAACACGGGCCTGGTGAACGTGCAGGCCAGCAGCGCCGCGGTGTCGGCCGCCGCCAGCACGACGGCGGGGGTGGTGCTCAACGGCGCGGCGCCGCTCAGCGGCAGCAGCGTGTCGATCGACGGCAACAGCACCGCCGCCCTGGCGCGCGGCAATTCGGCGACCAACGTGCTCGAGTCGGGCGGCGCGGGCTACGGCACCGCGGCGGCGACGGGCTCGTCGAGCCTGGCGGGCGCGCCGCTGGCCCTCAATGTGGGCGCGAGCGCAGCCATCCTGAACAGCCAGTCCAACGCCGGCGCGGTGACCGCCAGCAGCGTGGGCACGAGCTACCAGGTCGCTCTGAACGGCACCGCGCTCGGTGCGGGCGTGTCGAACGGCACCGTCGGCGTCACGGGCAATTCGCTCGCGGCGCAGGCGGTGGGCAACAGCGCCACCAACCGCCTGACGCAGACCGCACTGAACACCGGCACGCCGAGCGCGGCGGTGGCCAACTACCAGGTCAACACCGGCGCCGTGTCGGCCACGGTGACGAGCGTGAACTTCGGCGTGGGCGTGTCGGGCGCGGTGGGTGCGAGCACGTTGCGCACGGCCGGCAACCAGGTGACGGCCTCGGCGACCGGCAACGCCTCGGTGTCGACGATCTTGGCGCGCTGACGGCCGTCCGGCGACGGGCGAACAACGAAAAAGCCGCAGGCCTTCGGGCCTGCGGCTTTTTTGCGGAGGTGCGTGGCGGGGTCAGGCCTTCGGCGCTGGACGCGACTGCCGCTTGAACTCCGCGCAGTAGTCCTTCTCGGGCAAGGCGGCGGTACGCCAGGTCTTGTCGAAGTCGCCGGACATCGTGTCCGCTGCATCGGCATCGGCGGGCGCGGCCCGCATCCGCACCGTCGCGATGCGGACGTCGTCGGGCAGGTGTTGCGGCACGCCGAGTGCGCGCGTCACGTGGCCTGCACCGGCGATCAGCAGCACGGTCTGGCCGGGGCGCTTCGCCTTGACGATGGCCTGGGCCATCGCGCGATCGCGGCCGACCTGAACGCGGGTCATGGGCAAGATCTGCGATTCGGGCAGCATCCTGCAGTGGCCGTCGCGCACCGCGTCCTGCTGCGCGGCATAGGCCTCGCCGTTGAGTTGCACGTCGAGCGAGACATCGGCCATGGCGTCCTTCATGCGCGCACGCGGCAGGTTGGCGCCGACCACCGGCACGCCGGCCCTCACCGCCACCATCACCGCCGGGCCATAGCTGGCCCAGGGCCACGCCTTGTCGCTCCAGTCGAGCGCCGCGCGCACCTGCGCTTCGGTGGCGGCGGGAGCCAACGCGGCGGTGCTGCGGCCTTCTTCGGCCATTTCGAGCGCCAGCGCGGCGAGGTGGCCGCGCGCGACGAGCGCTTCGACCGTCTCGCGTTCGATCGCATGGTGCTCGGGCGCGTCGTGCTGCTCGCCGAGCAACAGCGCGTCGACCGGCTGCAGTGCGGCCACGCGGCGGGGGATGGGTGCATCGGGCGCGTCGGCGCCGAAGGGGAATACGCCGCAGCCCGCGAAGGCCGTCACGGCCAGCATCGGGAGCAGGAAGCGGGACGCCCGGAAGGGCCGGTGTGGAGGACGCATCGCCACATACTATGCCGTCGCTGCGCGGCGGCCGCGCCGTCCATTGCCGCTTGTGGCTGTACGCATCCTTCCGGCCTTTGCGTTTTCAGGACTGAATGGCGGCAAGAAGAAACGCCGATCGAAGAGTGGTTTTGGCCGCTGCTGCATGAAAAAAGCGCCCCGCGGGCGCTTTTTGCTGCCGGAAGACCGGAGAAGCAGGATCGGGCTGAATGCTCGCTCAGTGCACCAGAACCGGCGTGTGGGCCAGCTCAGCGTAGCCCTCGAGCGTGTCTTCCACTTCTTCCTGGGTGGGGGTGTTCAGCTGCCACGCGGCGATCTGCTGCTGGAACAGTTCAGCCCAGGAGCCATCGAGGTAGACCTCCTTGCCGGAGCGCTTGTCCACGATCTCGAAGCCGTGGCGTTCCAGCATCGGCCCGTTGGGCTGCGCGGGCTCGTCGCCTTCATTGGGCTGCACGTGCACGACGACGAAAGACTCCGAGTCATAAAGCATGTTCATGGCGGGCCCTGTGAGTATGTCGATGGCGTTCATGGGAGTTAGATAGCAATCAACGCGCCAGTTTCAAGTCTGGTTGTCTTTTAGTAAAACTAACGGTTTAACTTTTGCCTTTGACCTCGATAATGTGACTTTCTCCTCAGTTTGACGGTCCCGCAGGCAGGGATTCACGCAATTCCATGTCGGCGAAGTCGCCGTTGGGCTGTGTCTGTTTGATCCGCACCGGCAGGTAGCCGAGCTCGGGCGCCAGCCACAGTTCGAGCTTCACGTCGAACTCCTTGCGCGGACTGCGGGTGAGCTTTCGCACCGTGTATTCGCCCGCCTGCACGGTCATTCGTTCCTCGCCCTCGATGTTGAAGACCCAGGTGCCGGCCTCGCGCGTGCCGGCGGTCTGCACGGTGATGTGGCTGCCCGCAGGGTAGCGGGCCGGGTCGCCCGCCAGCAGGCCGCCGAGCTGCATCACCACGCTGAGCCGGTCCTGCGCACCGGGCACCAGCGGCACCGACGGCGCGTTGTTGCTGAACAGGATCTGCCCCTGGTCGCGCACGAAATGCGCCGCGATCTCGCCGCGGCGGCTCTCGGAGTAGCGGTCAGGCTCGATGCCCGACGGGCCGATCTTGCCGGTGCTGTGCTGGCTCAGGATCGTGCTGAAGAGCAGCTTGAGCGTGAGCCGCGCGTCGTAGCTGCTGCCGTCCTGCAGCCATTCGAGCGTGCCGAACACGCCCTGCATGGGCGAGGCGCCGCGCTGGCCGGTGGCCGCGAACGACAGCTTGACCGAGCCGGGCACGCGCAGCGATTGCGTGCCGGCGATGTTGCCGGCGGCGGGGCTCGACGCGCCTGCCGCACCGTCGCCCGCGCCATTCGGGCCGCCGGCCGGTGCATCGGGGGCTTTTGCTCCTGAATCGGTAGCGGCCTGGGCAGTCTGGTCGGGCGCGTCGGGTGTCTCCGGCACCGGCGCGACGGGCGCATCCGGCACCGGTTCGGGCGTGGTCATCACCTGCGGCGTCGGCGCGGGTTTCGGCTTCGGCACCGAGGGCGCGCGCGGGCGGCGCGGCTTGGGCGGTGGCGCCGGCGCGGCTTCCACCGGCGCGGCGGCCGGCGCGGCCGGCTTTGCCGCTTCCGGCGGCGCGATCACGATGGTGCGCGTGATGAATTTGTTCGCCAGCGGCGAGGGCTCCGGCCCGATGGCCGTCGGTGCCAGCCCGAGCACCAGCAGGTGGACCAGTGCGACCAGCAGCGTCAGCCCCGCCAGCACCCGCCACGACGGGCGCCCGGGCAGGCCGGGGGGCAGGGGGAGGTTGGCGACGGATGTCGGCATCGGTGTGTGGAGTGGCGTGTGGGCATGGAGTTTCACGAAGACCACCTCGGTACACTGCCGCCCGTTCAACCAGTTTAAGTGGGCGCAGCGCCCGGCCCGGTGCCCGCGCCGCATCCTCTCCTCCTGCACGCACCCAGGCACGCACCGCATCATGAAACTCGCCACCCTGAAGGACGGCTCGCGCGACGGACAACTCGTCGTTGTCTCGCGCGACCTCACGCTCGCCCACTACGCCACCGGCATCGCGAGCCGGCTGCAGCAGGTGCTGGACGACTGGGGCTTCATGAGCCCCCAGCTGCAGGACCTGTACGCCAACCTCAACGCCGGCCGCACGCGCCATGCCTTTCCGTTCGACCCGGCCATGTGCATGGCGCCGCTGCCGCGCGCCTACCAGTGGGCCGATGGCTCGGCCTACCTGAACCATGTGGAGCTGGTGCGCAAGGCGCGCAATGCCGAGGTGCCCGAGAGCTTCTACCAGGACCCGCTGATGTACCAGGGCGGCAGCGACGATTTCCTCGGCCCGACCGACGACGTCGTCGTGCCCAGCGAGGCGATGGGCATCGACTTCGAGGCCGAGATCGCCGTCGTCACCGGCGACGTGCGCATGGGCGCCACGCCCGAGCAGGCACTGGAAGGCATCCGCCTGGTGATGCTGGCCAACGACGTGAGCCTGCGCAACCTGATCCCGCCCGAACTCGCCAAGGGCTTCGGCTTCTTCCAGAGCAAGCCCGCCACCGCCTTCAGCCCCGTGGCCGTCACGCTCGACGAACTCGGCGAGGCCTGGCAGAAGGGCCGCGTGCACCTGGCGCTGCAAAGCAACTGGAACGGCCGCAAGGTCGGCCTGTGCGACGCCGGTCCCGAGATGACCTTCCACTTCGGCCAGCTCATCGCGCACATCGCCAAGACGCGCAACGTGCGCGCCGGCAGCATCGTCGGCAGCGGCACCGTGAGCAACAAGGGCGTCGAGAAGAACGGCCACATGGACTGGCCCAAGGGCTACTCGTGCATCGCCGAGAAGCGCTGCATCGAGACCATCCAGTCCGGCGCGCCCTATACCGACTTCATGAAGTTCGGCGACACCATCCGCATCGAGATGAAGGGCCTGGACGGCCGCTCGCTGTTCGGCGCCATCGACCAGGAGATCGTGTCCACGGCCGGGCGGCCGAAGGAGGCGCCGGTGTCGCTGGTGAAACCGCAGGGCGACGCGCCCGCCGAGGCTCAGGAAGAGGAAGCCTCGGGCGACTGAGCCGAGCCTTCCGGCGACGTGGGCGAAGTTGGCGAAGTTGGCGAAGTTGGCGAAGTTGGCGAAGTGGGCGGTGCGGAAGGCGCGCCCCGCAGCAGTTCCTTCTGCGACCGGATTCCCAGCCGCCGGAACGCCCGGTACTGATGCGTGCGCACCGTCGTGAGCTCGACGCCGATCTCGCGCGCGGCTTCCTTCGCCGTGCGGCCTGCCATCAGGTGCCCGATGACCTCGCGCTCGCGCAGGCTCAGCGCCAGCAGCCGCGAGCCCAGCCCCGGCTCGACGGCCTCGCGCACCGCGACCGCGCTGCGGCCGTGCGCCGCGGTGGCGTCGGCCAGCAGGGTGGCGTGCGCCTCGATGCGCGCGAAATCGGCCGCATCGAACTCGGGCTGCGCCAGGCTCCGGTAGAAGCTCACCGCCACGCGCTGGCCCGTGGGCAGGAGCAACAGCACCGAGGCGCGCTCGCGGATGCCCACGTCGCCGTAGCAGGCGGCGCGGTACGCGGGGTCGGCCACCTCGTCGGCGCGCTGGTGGCCCAGCCACAGCTGCGGGCGCTTGGGGAGCTTGCGCGCCGCCAGCCACGCCATGTTGGGGTCGAGCTGGTCGAAGCGCTGCGCCACGTAGCGCTCGGACGTGCGCTCGGCCGTGCTGCCGTAGCTGCTTGCGGCCGATACCGTCTCGATGCGCCCGGCCGCGCTGACCGAGAACACGGTGCAGAAGGTGACGGGCATCACGCGCTGCATCGCCTTCAGGTAGCTCGCCGCCAGGCGCGCGGTGCCCACGCCGGACAGCACGTCGCCGACCACGGCGGCGGCCAGTGCGGTGTCGGCAGGATGGAGGCGCCAGCGTCTCATGCGGATGGAATATCGACGGGATCAGGGTAATTACCTCGTACGAAGTTATGACATTGCCGCGGCCCGCGCATCGGGACAATCCCGTCGCATGACGATCCCTCCCGCCGCCGCTCCCGGCGATGCCGCCAGCGGTCCCGTGCCGCCGCCGGCCAGTGCCACCGAACTGCCGCCCTCCGTCGGCGCCTTCCACTACACGCGCTACAAGCCCTGGACGCCGCCGCTCGAACACGGCGAAGGCGAGGGCGTCGGCATGGAGCCCGGCCGCCACCCGGTGGTGATCGCGGGCGGCGGCCCGGTCGGCATGGCGCTCGCGCTGGGGCTCGCGAACCACGGCGTGCGCTGCGTCATCCTGGAAGCCGACGACACCGTGTGCGTCGGCAGCCGCGCGGCGTGCATCTCGCGGCGCAGCCTGGAGATCATGGAGCGCCTGGGCGTGCTGCCGGACTTCATGGCCAAGGGTCTGCCGTGGAGCGTGGGCCGCAGCTTCTACAAAACGGCCGAGGTGTTCCGCTTCGAGATGCCGACCGATGCGCAGCAGAAGCTGCCGCCGATGATCAATCTCGAGCAGTACTACGCCGAGCACTACCTGCTCGAGGAAATCTTCCGCCGCAACGAGCAGACGCCCGGCCTCATCGACATCCGCTGGGGCACCGAACTCACTGCGCTCGCGCAGGACGGCGAGGGCGTGACGCTCGACGTGCGCAACGCCGGGGGCGCCTACCGGCTCCACGGCCAGTGGCTCGCCGCCTGCGACGGCGGCCAGAGCTTCGTGCGCAAGGCGCTGGGTCTCGCGCTCGAGGGCACGGGCTACGAGGGCCGCTACGTGATCATCGACATCGAGCTGAAAAGCGGGCACCCGACCGAGCGCCGCGCCTGGTTCGACCCGCCGTGGAACCCCGGCTCCACGGTGCTGATGCATCGCCAGCCCGACGACATCTGGCGCATCGACTACCAGCTGCGCCCCGGCCAGGACACCGAGGAGGCACTGCAGCCGCCGGCCGTGGCCGAGTTCGTGCAGCGCCACCTCGACGCCATCGGCGAAGGCCATCTGCCTTGGAAGACGGTGTGGACCTCGGTGTACCGCGCGGGCGCGATGACGCTCGACAGCTACCGCCACGGCCGCGTGGTGTTCGCGGGCAACGCGGCACACGCGATGCCGATCTTCGGCGTGCGCGGGCTCAACTCGGGCTTCGACGATGCCGACAACCTCGCGTGGAAACTGGCCTTCGTCGCCAAGGGCCTGTCGGGCGCGGCGCTGCTCGACGCGTACTCCCAGGAGCGCATCGCGGCCTTCCATGTGAACGCCGAGAACGCGATGCGCAGCACCGAGTTCATGTCGCCGCCGTCGCGCGGCTTCGACCTGCTGCGCGAAGCCGCGCTGTCGTTGTCGGAGACGCACCGCGGCATCGCGCAGCTGATCAACCCGCGCCAGACGCAGGCCGTGCGCTATGCCGGTTCGCCGCTCTCGACCGAGGGCGAAGCGCTGCCCGGCGGCCCGCTGCCGGGCGAAGTGATGCCCGAGCAGCCACTCGCGCGCGGCCACCTCACCGATCTCATCGCGCCGACCTTCACGCTGCTGGTGCTGCGGCCCGAAGTGGCGTTGCCGCCGGCGGCCGACGTCGCCTCGGCGCGGCAAGGCGCATTGCCTTTTGCCGTGCGCACCATCGCCGGCCCTGGCTTCGACGACGCCGACGCGCATGCATCGCCCGCGGTGTTCGAGGAGCTCGGCGCGGGCGATGGCGCGGTGTACCTGCTGCGCCCCGACGGCCACGTGGCCGCGCGCTGGCACCGCCTCGCACCCGGCGCCCTGCAACCCGCGCTGGCCCGCGCCGCCGCACAGGAGCTTTCCGCATGACCACGACCACGACACACCTGCACCCCGACGCCCGCGACCGCCTCTACGCCGAATGCGCGCGCGCCATCAGCGAGGCGGGCGCCGAGCGCGAATCGCTGTTCCTCGCGCGGCTCGCGCTGCTGCTGTTCGAGCAGGTGGGCGACGAGGCGCGCTGCCGCGCCGCGCTGGCCGACGCGCTGCACGCGCTGCCCGTACCATCGCTGTCCGCTTCGTAAACAAGCTTTTCGATCAACACAAGCAACTGGAGACTGATCCATGGATCGCCGCACCCTTCTCGCCACGCTCGCCTCCGGCGCCGCCGTGGCCGCATCGCCCTTCGCCCACGCGCAGGAATACCCCCAGCAGCTCATCAGGTGGGTCGTGCCGTATCCGGCGGGCGGCGGCACCGACGTGATCGCGCGCGTGCTGGCCGAATCGATGCGCCAGACGCTGGGCCAGCAGATCGTGGTGGACAACCGCCCCGGCGCCTCGACCAACATCGGCGCCGACCTGGTCGCCAAGAGCAAGCCCGACGGCTACACGATCCTGTCGGCCGACAACGCCGTGCTGGCCTTCAACGAGCACCTGTTCAGCAAGCTGCCGTTCAACCCCGAGAAAGACTTCACCTACATCGGCGCGATCGGCAAGTTCCCGCTGGCGCTGGTCGTGCATCCCGACTTCCCGGCCAAGACCTTCAAGGAGTTCCTGGCCTACGTGAAGGCGAACCCCGGCAAGGTCAACTACGCATCGCCCGGCAACGGTTCGCCGCACCACCTGGCCATGGAGATGTTCAAGGTGCGCACCGGCACCTTCATCACCCACATCCCGTACCGCGGCGCGGCGCCGGCCATGGCCGACGTGATGGGCGGACAGGTGCCCTGCATGTTCCTCGACCTGGCTTCCGGTCTGTCGATCATGCAGAGCAACAAGGTGCGCGTGCTGGCCATCGGCTCGGGCGCGCGCAGCAAGCTGCTGCCCAACGTCCCGACGCTCGCCGAGGTCGGCGTGCCCAACACCGAGGTGTTCGCCTTCCAGGGCATCCTCGGCCCGGCCGGCCTGCCTGCCGCGGTGGTGAACAAGCTCAACGGCGACCTGAACAAGGCCTTCGGCACGCCCGCCGTGCAGAAGCGCTTCGAGGATTTCGGCATGGAAGCCATGCCCGGCACGCCGGCCCAGTTCGCCGCCCTGTCGCGCGCCGAGTCGAACCGCTGGGGACCCATCATCAAGCAGGCCGGAATCAAGCTCGACTGACCCGCCATGCGCGGAGGCCTTGCCCTCCGCCGGCTTCGTGAACACCGGGGAACCGGCGCTGCCGGGCCTCCAGTGTTGCCCCCGGTAGAGGGAAGGAGAAGCGACACGAAGTGCGCGATCCGGGGGCGAGCCAAGAAACACCGAGGAACCGGCTTTGCCGGGCCTCTGGTGTTGCCCCCGGTAGGGGGAAGGAGAAGCGACACGAAGTGCGCGCATCCTGGGGGCGAGCCTACCTAGCCTTGCGCGACCCGTCCTCGAAGACCTCGTCGTCGCGCTGCAACTCGCCGCTCTCGTCCCAGGCGCGCTCGCGCGTGACTCGGCCCTTGGCGTCGAAGCTGGACTCGGCCAGCAGCGAGCCCTTCTCGCTGAAGCGCTGGTGCGTGCCGATCGGAATCTGCCGGCCGCGGCCCACCACCTGATAGCGGCCCAGCGCGGCGCGCTCGCCGGTGTCGTAGAACTCGGTGATCTCGACGGTGCGGGTGTCGCCGCTGCCGCTGTACGCCGACTTGCTGCTCGGCTGGCCGTTGAGGTAGTAGCTGTCGTCGACGATCGGCTCGCCCGCGCTGTTCCAGCGCTGGTCGCGCACCAGCGTGCCTTTCTCGGAGAACGCCTGTTCGCGAACGCGCACGCTGGCGCGCTCCACCAGCAGATAAGCCGTCTCGCGGCGCTTCACGCCTTCGGACGAGTAGTTCTGCTCGGTGCGCTGGTTGCCCACCGTCTCGTCGAGCATGGCCGTCTTGCCGTTGTCGTAGAAATTCTGCAGACGGGTTCGCTTGCCCGACACGTACGACAGCCGTGAACGCAGGCTGCCTTGCGCGTCGAAGAGGTCGACCTGCGACGGGCCGGTGCCCGAGAAGCCACAGAGCCTGGCGTCGTCGACCGCGGGCGACAGCGTGGGCGCGTCGGCGCAGCGCAGCGCCGACAGCTGGCCGCGCTCGGTGAACTCGGCCGATGCGCGCTCGCTGTTGCTGCCGGTGTCGGGATAGAAGATGACGCGCCGCAGCTTGCCGTCGGGGTAGAAGCTGCGCACCAGGCCGCGCTCCTGGCCGTCGTCGTAGTTGGCCTCGCGCAGCACGCGGCCGGTGGGCGAGAACTCGCGCGCACGGCCCTGGATGTTGCCCTTGGCGTTGACGCTGTGCTCCTTGGCCAGCTTGCCCTTTTCGTAGATGCGCACGAGGCCCATGAATACGCCGTTCTGCAGCTGCTCCTCGCGCTGCAGCTCGCCGCTCGCGCGGTCCTTGCAGCGCAGCAGGCCCGTCTTGCCGGCGGTGGTGGCGCCGTTGGCGGGGTTCACGCTGCGGCCGTTGAGGTCGCAGTCGAGCTGCGCGTGGGCTGCGGCGGCGCCCAGCAGCGGCACCAGTGCTGCGAATGCGGCCCGCAGCAGTCGCCCCGGCTTGCCCGGGAGCGCCGCGGGTCTGCAGAAAGGGGCGCGGCGCGGGCTCACTTGTCGTAAAGCGTGTCGAGGGAACGGAAGCCCTTGACCTCGATCGGATTGCCGAACGGGTCGCAGAAGAACATCGTCCATTGCTCGCCCGGCTGGCCTTCGAAGCGCACGTGCGGCTTCAGCACGAACTCGGTGCCTGCCGCCTCCAGCCGTGCGGCCAGTGCCTGCCAGTCGGGCAGCGCGAGCGCCAGGCCGAAATGCGGCATGGGCACCAGTGCGTCGCCCACGCGGCCGGTGCGGGTGGTGGCGAAGGGCTCACCGAGGTGAAGCGAGATCTGGTGGCCGAAGAAATCGAAATCGACCCAGGTGTCGGTGCTGCGGCCCTCGGCGCAACCGAGCACGCCGCCGTAGAAATGGCGGGCGCCGTCGAGGTCGCGAACGTGAAAGGCAAGATGGAAGATGCTCTGCATGGTTTCGGATTATGGGCAGCGGTGCTGTGAGAATGCCGGACTTTCTTTCATCGTGGAGCGAGCCTTGCGGATACTCCGGATCCTCGTCGCGAAGATGCGCGACATCGATTTTTCGGCGCCCATGCGCCTCGTGCAGCGGCTGCCGCGCCTGTCCTCCGGACTGCTGGCGGGCGCCTGCTGCGTCTTTGCATTCGCCCCGGCGCATGCCGCCTGCCCGCCCTCGGCCATTGCCAGCCTCGAGAAGCCGGGCACTGCGCTGCGCAACGGCGTCGACCGCGGCGTGCTCTGGCGCATCGAGCGCGACGGGCGCACCTCGTGGCTCTACGGCACGCTGCACGTGGGCCGCGGCGATTGGGTGCGGCCCGGCCCGACCATCCAGAAGGCGCTGACCCAGAGCGACACGCTCGCGCTGGAACTCGACTCGCGCGACGAGGCCACCGCCCAGGCACTGGCCCGGCCGGCCGACCCCGGCGTGCTGTCGCGCGTGCTCACCAGCGAGCGCGCCCGCCGGCTCGAGAGGCAGGCGTCGGAGGCCTGCGTGCCGCCGGGCAGCCTGTCGCAGCTGCAGCCGATCCTGCAGGTGACCGCGCTGTCCGGCCTGGTTGCGCGCGCCGACGGGCTCTACCCCGAGTTCGGCGTGGACGAGACCCTGGCCGTCTCGGCACGCAACAACAACAAGCCCATCGTCGCACTCGAGAGCGCCGCCGAGCAGCTCAAGGTGCTCACCGGTGGCTCCGAGGCGGAGGAGGCCGAGCAGGTCGATGCCGCGCTCGACGAACTCGAGTCGGGCAAGCTGCGCGGCCAACTCAAGGAAATGGCCGACGTCTGGGCGCGCAGCGATGCCGCGCGCCTGGCGCGCTACGCCGACTGGTGCGACTGCGTGAAGACGCCGGCCGAGCAGCGCCTCATGAAGCGCCTGCTCGACGACCGCAATCCGAACCTCGCCGACGGCATCGAGCGTCTGCACGCCAGCGGCAAGGGGGTGTTCGCCGCGGTCGGCGCGCTGCACATGATCGGCGCGCAGGGACTCCCGGCGCTGATGTCGGCGCGCGGCTTCACCGTGACGCCGGTGCTGGTCGATGCGCAGGCGCAGACGGCGGCGCCCATAGCGGCCTTGCCCGCGCCGTCGCCGGCACCCAGGGCGGCCGCGCGCGGCGGCAAGGCCGTGAAGGGACAGCGCGGGCAGAAGGCCGCGCCGGCGGCCAAGGGCGGAACGGCAGGCGCGCCGGCCAAGGCCGCGCCCGCCGCCAAGGGCGGGAAGGCGAGCGCCGCAAAGGCCCCGGCCAAGACCGCATCCAAGGCCGCGGCCCCTGCCGCCAAGGGCAAAGTGCGCAGATAATCGCGACCGCCATGCACCTGCAGCGCCTGCCCACCCGCCTCGTCGGCCTTCTCGGCCGCTGGGTGCTGCTGTGGTTCGTGCTGTCGCTGGGCGTAGCGGTGGCGTCGCCGCTGGTGCATCCGCAGGCGATGGAGCTGGTGTGCTCCAGCGCCGGCTCCATCAAGGTGGTGGTCCACACCGAGGACGGCGCCCAGGAAATGGGCGCCTCCCACATGGACTGCCCGCTGTGCGTGCTGACCGGCGCCCCGCCGCCGGCCATGGCGACGCCCGCTTTCGATCTTCCCTTGCCGCTGGGCCGCGTGGTCCAGGCGATTCCTGCCGCGCGACTGGCCGCGGCCACCGCCGCGCCGCTGCCGGCGCGCGGGCCCCCGACCCTCTCCTGACGCTCTCAAAACCATAGCTGCATGCGCACGCACGACGTGCGCATCCGGCCTTTCTGGCTTGAAGTTTCGTGGAGAAGGTTTCCCTTGAAAAAGCATTCCCGCGCCTTGGCGATCGCCATGGCATTTCCCCTTGGCGCACCTGCGCTGGCGCAGCAGCAGGCCACTTCCGCCGAAGCCCCGGCCGAAGCCGCTGAAAGCGTGACCGGCGGCCGCGCGCTCGGCACCGTCACCGTGACCGGCGGGCGCCCGACCTCGCTGCCCGCGCAGATCCCGACCACCATCGAAGGCGTGACGCACGACCAGATCGTGGAAACCGTCAACGCGACCGACAGCGAAGACGCGCTCAAGTACCTGCCGAGCCTGGTGGTGCGCAAGCGCTACATCGGCGACTTCAACCACGCGGTGCTCGCCACGCGCGCATCGGGCACGGGCAACAGCGCGCGCTCGATGGTGTTCGCCGACGGGATCATGCTGTCCAACCCGCTGGGCAACGGCGCCACCTACGCGCCGCGCTGGGGCATGGTGTCGCCCGAGGAGATCGAACGCGTCGACGTGCTGTACGGGCCGTTCTCGGCCGCCTACCCCGGCAACTCGGTGGGCGCGGTGGTCGACTACGTCACGCGCATGCCCACGCAGCTCGAGGCGCACGTCAAGCTCAGCGGCTTCGCGTCGAACTTCGACCTGTACAACAGCCATTCCTCGCCAGCCGGCCAGCAGCTCGACCTGTCGCTGGGCAGCCGCAGCGGCGACTGGTCGTGGTGGCTCAGCGCCTCGCGCACCCACAGCAAGGGACAGGCGCTGGTGTTCGGCAACCGGCTGGTGAGCGCCGGAACCATCGGCAATGCGGGCACGCCCGTCACCGGCGCGGCGCCGGGGCTCAACCCGTCGAACCAGCCGTGGTGGCTGGTGGGCGGGTCGACCATCTACGACACCACCCAGGAGCAGGCCAAGCTCAAGGTGGCGTACGACTTCTCGCCCACCGTGCGCGCCACCTACACGCTGGGCGCCTGGAACAACACCACGCACGGCGGCGTCGACACCTACCTGCGCGACCCGCTCGGCCGGCCGGTGTACGGCGGGCGCGTGAACATCGCCGGGCGCACGTACAACCTCGATTCGCCGAGCGCAGCGCTCGCGCCGACCGAGACCGCGCTCACCCACTACATGCACGGCCTCTCGGTGAAGAGCCACACCGGCGGCGTGTTCGACTGGGAAGTGGCGGCCAGCCTGTTCGACTACGCGCGCGACACCTCGCGCACGCCCACCACGCCGCTGCCCGCCGCCTTCGGCGGCGGCCCGGGCCGCACGACCGACATGGGCGGCTCCGGCTGGAACACCTTCAAGGCCGCCGGCACCTGGCGGCCGACCGGCTCCGCCGACGGCGTGGGCGCGCACGTGGTCGACTTCGGCTTCCAGCAGGACACCGCGCGCCTGCGCACGAACGTCGGCAACACGCTCGACTGGATCGGCGGGCCGCCCGTCACGCCGTTCTCGGCCTTCAACGGCAACACCCGGCTGCAGTCGCTCTACGTGCAGGACACCTGGCGCTTCGCGAAGGACTGGAAGACCACGCTCGGCCTGCGCCACGAGCGCTGGGAAGCCTACGGCGGCCAGCTCGGCAACGCGAACACGCTGCTGGACTTCGCACCGCGCAGGAACAGCTACGACTCGCCGAAGGCCGCCGTCGCCTGGCAGGCCACGTCCGACTGGCTGCTGAAGGCCTCGACCGGCCGCGCGGTGCGCATGCCGACCGTGACCGAGCTCTACCAGGGCTCGATCGACGGCAACCGCATCGTCAACACCAACCCGAACCTGCGCCCCGAGCGCTCGTGGACCACCGAGCTCAGCGCCGAACGCGACCTGAAGGGCTGGGGGCTCGACGGCGTGCTGCGCACCACCTTGTTCTTCGAGAACACCAAGGACGCGCTGTACAGCCAGGCCCTGAACAACCTCGTGAGCACCGTGCAGAACGTAGACGCCATCCGCACCCGCGGGCTCGAGGTGGCCCTGAATGCGGTCGACGTGGGCGTGAAGGGCTTCGACCTGAGCGGCAGCCTCACGCTGACCCGATCGAAGATCGCGGCCAACAGCGGCTTTCCGGCCAGCGTCGGCCACGACCAGCCGCGCGTGCCGCGGGTGCGCGCGTCGCTGCTCGCCACCTACCGGCCCGACGCGAAGTGGAGCTACACCGTCGGCGCGCGCTACAGCGGCAAGCAGTACGGCACGCTCGACAGCAGCGACCCGAACGGCTTCGCCTACATGGGCTTCTCGAAGTTCTTCGTGGTCGACGCGCGCATCCGCTACCGGATCGACCGGCAGTGGAGCGCCTCCTTCGGCATCGACAACCTGAACAACAACAGGTACTGGGCCTTCCACCCGTATCCGCAGCGCACCTACGTGGCCGAACTCAAGTTCGACCTTTGACTCCCGCATCCCAACCGCAAGGACCACACCACATGACGAAGAAGAATCCGCTGGCTACGCTGAAGACCATCGCCGCATGCGCGATGCTGACGGGCGTGAGCGCCGCTCTTGCCCACGTGACGCTGCCGCCGGGCGGCGCCACCGTGGGCAGCGATTACGACGCGGCCTTCCGCGTTGGCCACGCCTGCCAGGGCGCCAAGGCCACCACCGGACTGGCCGTGCGCCTGCCCAAGGGCTTCGTGCTGAGCGACGCGCAGGCGCGCAAGGGCTGGAAGCTCGATGTGAAGAAGGGCGAGAAGAACGCCGACGGCGAGGTCCGCTGGACCGCCGAGACCCCCGACAGCGCCCTGCCCAACAGCGAGCGCGCCGAGTTCGTGCTGCGCGGCAAGGTGCCCGCGACACCTGGCACCCTGTGGTTCAAGGTGCTGCAGACCTGCGACACCGGCGTGGCCGACTGGGCCGAAGTGCCGGCGTCGGGCAATTCCACCGCCGGCCTGAAGAGCCCGGCCGCAAAGCTCGACGTGGTGGCGCAGGGCGTGGCCACGGTCGACGTGCGCGACGGCTGGGTCCGCCAGTCGGTGGCGGGCCAGAGCGGCACCGGCGCCTTCATGAAGCTGACTGCGCCCACCGGCACGAAGCTGGTGGGCGTCTCGACGCCCGCCGCCGGCAACGCCGAGGTGCACGAGATGAAGATGGAAGGCGACGTCATGAAGATGCGCGAACTCGCAGGCGGGCTCGACCTGCCCGCGGGCCAGACGGTGGAACTCAAGCCCGGCGGCTTCCACGTGATGATGACGGACCTGAAGGGTGCGCTGGCCAAGGGCGCCACCGTGCCGATGACGCTGAGGTTCGAGGACTCCAAGGGTGTGAAGACGGCGCTGGACGTGACGCTGCCCGTGGGCGCGCCCGAAGGTGCCGATGCCGCCGCAGCGGCGCATCAGCACAAGCACTGATCTTCTTCAGAGCAGCGAGTCGGGCGCCAGCGGCCCGAAGAGCCTGAGCATCAGCCGCAGCGACAGGCTGGTGTCGGGCTCGGTGGTGGCGTCCTTCAGGCCGCTGTCCTTCGGGGCGCGCCATACCAGCGCGCCGTCGGCCAGCTCCACATGCCACGAGCGCTCGGCCATGCCGCGCTCGATCTGCGCCGACGCCGCGCGCGACAGCTCGTCGTTGCGGATCAGCAGCGCGATCTCGGTGTTCTGCAATTGCGAGCGCAGGTCGAGGTTCATCGATCCGACCACCAGCAGCCGGCCGTCCATCACCAGCACCTTCGAGTGCAGCATCGCGCGCGACTCCCCGGTCACGCTGCCGCTGCCCATGCCGCCCGCACGGCCACCGCTGCCAGCGCCTCCTCCCCCGCCGCTGCTCCCGGTGGACCCGAAGACCGTGCCGAAATTGCTCTGCTCGCTGCGCAATTCGTAGAGCTCGATGCCCATCTTCAGCAGCGCCTCCCGGTGCCGGGCATAGCCCACGTGCGCCACCGGCGCGTCGTTGGAGGCCAGCGAGTTCGTCAGCACGCGAATGCGCACGCCTCGCGCACGCGCTGCGGAGAAGGCCTGCAGCATGTCCTTGCCGGGCACGAAGTAGGGCGAAATGATGAGCAGGTCGGAGCGTGCCTGGCCGATCAGCTGCAGCAGCCCCTCGACCACCGTGTCGCCGCCGGCGGCGAGGCCGGAGGCGGCTTCCAGCGAGGTGACGCTGCGCGAAGCGCCGGCCTTGTCGTCGGGCCGGCTGACGACCAGGCCCGGCGCCTTGGCGGTGTCCGGCCCGGAATCGGCGGCGATCTTCCCCGGCTTGTCGGCCAGCATCACGGCCGGCGCCCAGACGAAGGTGGCGGTGCGCAGGTCGAGCGGCTTCTCGTCCCAGACGCGGGCGCGCTGCTCCGCGGTGGGCGGGCCGTTGTCGTCGGGCTTGCTGCGGGGCTCCGCGGCGGGCGCGTCGTCGTGGTCGCGCAGTGCCTGCTCGACCAGTTCCTGGTCGGCCTTCTTCGCGCGCTCGCGCATCGACTGCAGCTCCTCGCGCGTGACCAGCGACTGCACCGGGTAGGCGCGCTCGTTGTTCCAGTAGCTGTCGAAGCTGCGCGACAAGTCCTGCACGATCGGGCCCGCCGCCAGCACGTCGACGTCGACGAAGTTGCCGGTGTTCGCATTGCCGAAGTAGGCGTCGCCCAGGTTGCGCCCGCCCGTGACGCCCAGCACGTTGTCGGCCAGAAACAGCTTGTTGTGCATGCGCTGCTGGATGCGCGAGGCGTCGTCGATCGAGTTGAACAGCCGGCTGAAGGTGGAGTCGCGCGAGCCGGCCAGCGGGTTGAACAGCCGCATCTCGATGTTGGGAATGAAGGCCAGGCCGAGCACCAGTGCGTCGCGGCCGGTGGTGTGGAAGTCGTCGAGCAGCACCCGCACCCGCACGCCGCGTTCGGCCGCCGCGCGCAGCCCGCGCACCAGCCGGCCGGTGCTGGCGTCGGCGTGGATCGCGTAGTACTGCAGGTCGAGCGTCTTCTGCGCGCCTTCGACCAGCGCCAGCCGGCTGCCGTAGGCGGCCTGCGGGCCGCCGAGCAGCAGGAAGCCGGATTCGTAGCGCGCCTTCTCGGCCTGCCGGCGCTGCCGGACCAGGTCGGCCAGCGCGGTCCCGGTGGCCGGGGCCGCGATGGCGGTGGAGACGGGACGGTCGACGTTCTGAGGCAGCTGCGCGCAGGCGCTCAGGATCAGCAGCGCGAGGAGGGCCGGCAGTGCGGCGGTCCGGCGGAAAAACGTCAGGAAGGAAGAAGGCATGCGGCTCCCGGGGCTTGGAGGGGGAGCCGCATGTATAGCCTAGTCTGCGGCTGCCGCGCGTCGGACGTGCGGCGGGACGCAAGACAGGCGCCGGCGCGGATGCCGGCGATGGCGTCAGCGGCCGGTGGCCAGTTCTTCCTGGCGCTCGAGCGCCGCCAGCAGTTCGTCGTCGATCTTCGCGTGGCGCTCGGCCATCTCCGCCGCGCGTGAGGCGTCGCTGGCATAGATGGCGCCGCCGTCGAGCTCGAGCATCTCGGTGATGCGCTTCTGTTCTTCCTCGAGCGCCTCGATCTGGGCGGGCAGGGCGTCGAGCTCGCGCTGCTCCTTGTAAGAGAGCTTCTTGCGGACGCCCACGGCCTTCGGGGTTTCCGCCAACGGCGCTGGCGCCGGGGCCGCCACGGGGGCGGGCGCCGCGGCGGCGCGCTGCTCGGCGATCTCCCTGGCGCGCCTGGACTGGATCAGCCAGTCCTGCACGCTGCCTTCGTACTCGCGCCAGCGGCCGTCGCCCTCGTAGGCGATGGTGCTGGTCACCACGTTGTCGAGGAACGTCCGGTCGTGGCTCACGAGGAACACGGTGCCGTCGTAGTCCTGCAGCAGGGTTTCGAGCAGCTCGAGGGTGTCGATGTCGAGGTCGTTGGTCGGCTCGTCGAGCACCAGCACGTTGGCCGGCCGCGCGAACAGTCGCGCCAGCAGCAGGCGGTTGCGTTCGCCGCCGCTGAGCGAGCGCACGGGGGAATTGGCGCGCGCCGGGGAGAAGAGGAAGTCCGACAGGTAGCTCTTGACGTGCTTCTTCTGCGTGCCGATCTCGATCCACTCGCTGCCAGGGCTGATGAAGTCTTCCAGCGTGGCGTCGAGGTCGAGCTTGTCGCGCATCTGGTCGAAATACGCCACCTGCAGGTTCGTGCCGCGGCGGATCTTGCCGCTGTCGGGCTCGAGTTCGCCGAGGATGAGCTTCAGCAGGGTGGTCTTGCCGGCGCCGTTGGGCCCGAGCAGCCCCACCTTGTCGCCGCGCAGGATGGTGCCGCTGAACTTGCGGATGACGGTCTTCTCGCCGAAGGACTTGGTGGCTTCCGTGAGTTCGGCCACGATCTTTCCGCTGGACTGGCCCGAAGCCACGTCCATGTTGACGCTGCCCTGCACCTCGCGACGGGCGGCCCGGCTCGCGCGCAACTCCTGCAGGCGGGTGATACGGCTCTGGCTGCGCGTGCGGCGCGCTTCCACGCCCTTGCGGATCCAGATCTCTTCCTGGGCGAGCAGCTTGTCGGCCTTGGCGCTGATCACGGCTTCCTGCGCGAGCTGCTCTTCCTTCTGCAGCAGGTACTGCTCGAAGTTGCCGGGGTAGGAGCCCAGCTTGCCCCGATCGAGTTCGACGATGCGGGTGGCGACGCGGTTCAGGAAGCTGCGGTCGTGGGTGATGGTGACGATGCTGCCCTTGAAGTCGATGAGCAGTTGCTCGAGCCACTCGATGGAGTCGAGGTCCAGGTGGTTGGTGGGCTCGTCGAGCAGCAGGACGTCGGGTGCGGCCACCAGGGCCTGGGCCAGGGCCACGCGCTTGCGCGTGCCGCCCGAGAGGGAGCCGACGCGGGCGCCGCGGTCGAGATGGAGGCGGTGCAGCGTTTCTTCCACGCGCTGCTCCCAGTTCCAGGCGTCGTAGGCCTCGATCTGCGACTGGAGCGCGTCGAGATCGAGCCCTTCCGCACCGGAGAGGTAGAGGTCGCGCACCGCGATCACGGGGGCCAGGCCCTGGCTCGCCGCCGTGAAGACATCCGAATCCATGTCCAGCGCAGGTTCCTGGGCCACATAGGCGACGCGCAGGTTCTGCTGGAGTTGGAGCGTGCCGTCATCGGCCTTCTCCAGTCCGCCCAGTATCTTGAGGAGCGACGACTTGCCTGCACCATTGCGGCCGATCAGGCCGATGCGTTCCGATTCGAGAAGAGAGAAGTCCGCATGATCCAGCAGCGGGACGTGACCGAACGCCAATTGGGCGTCGAGGAGTGTGATGAGTGCCATGTGGCGCGAATTATCGGAGGAGCCACCAAGGAGGGTGATCCAGGGGGAAGATTGCGCTCCTCTATATAGGTGTGGGCTGAGGAGGGGCGTTGCTTCCCTATTTAGATAGAG